>JAQYVT010000096.1 GCA_030145345.1 Desulfobacterales bacterium | reverse complement strand
GGCCTTGGTTTCGGGTGTAACATGTTCTACAGGGCCCTCGGACTTATGGGCGACTTTGACTTCGGCAGGTTTATCGAAGCGCCCGAGGACGGCGCTGACAACCCATAGGGCCGCCACCGCCAGAAGGGTGACAACGATGATCCGCTTGGTGGCAAATCGCTTGAATTCGGTATCTTGAACCGGGCCATTCTCACTGTTGTTTGAATTTTCCATAATGTCTCCGTTATAGAATTGTTTATTTATCAGCGCAAACCAACGGGTCTGGTAGCGGTAACATTAGAGGTTCTATCGCCAAGTCCCAATAAAAAATGCCTAAAATGCCTAAAATTTAAAATGCCTAAAAATGAGGATTGAGAATGTCTTATAACGCACTGTTTTTCTATTTAATTTAGTTCAATTCGGGCAGGTTGGGTCATTTAACGGTTTTTCCCGTCATCTTAATGGGTATGACCCATAAAATTCAAGTGAAAAATATTTTGAACCGGTTCAGCGGGTTATTTTTTATCGGTTCCTGAGTTTACGGATATCACCGACCCGGATGGTTACGTTCTGGGCATCAAAATATTCGATCAAGGGGATCAAGTATTTGCGGGATACACCGGTCATTTCCTTGAACTGCGGGGTGGTCATTTCTCCGTGGGACTCCAGAAAATCGATCAGTCTTTGCTGCAGCGCTTTAACCGCCGCCGCATGGAAATACAAATCCTCCTTGACCTTAACAATCCGACCTTCATCCACCAAGAGCATGAGAACATCCTTGGCCAGCGGTGCTTCAACGTCGAAGTCTTTTTTGAGTTCTTTGAAATAGGGGGGTGTCAGCCCGTTTTTTTCATAGACATCTATAATTTTCTTTTTGATATCCGCCTGGTCCGTGCCCAGTGAAACTTTATGGGAAGCCAGGCGGACCGCATTCTCTTCGCTGACAATCTCGTTGTCTTTGACCATCTGATTGAGCATCAAATTAAAGACTTTCGTCCCCTGGAAAGCAGAAAACTTGGATTTGAGCTCTTCTTTGGGCATACCGGTTTTAAGGGGATTGGCCGTGTGGTAATCGGCCAGGTAATCGGATGTTTCATTTTTAAATTTTTCAAAGCTCTTTTGGTGAATATACGTCTGGGGTTCTCGATCCGCCAGAATAACCGTTCGGTTGGACATCAGATGCTGCATAATTTTCTGAAGCTCTTTTTCATGCAGGCTGGTCATTATTTTAAGATCCGAATGGGTCACCCCTCCATAACCGGCTTCATTGACGTGATAGGAGATGATATCTTCGGGTGCGTGATCCATCAAACCTTTTAATCCGCTGATGACTTCGGGTTTAAAGCGCTTGTGCTTTTTGGGTATGGGGTTGAGGATATTCCCGCCGCCGATGGTCCGTACCGGGGAATAGCTGCGAATGACAAACCGGTCGTCTTTAAGGATCGCTACCGGGGCATCGATTCGCAACTGGGCGACGGTGGTTTCTCCGGGGAGGAGTTCATCTTTGTCGAGGAGCACCAGGATGCCGAGCACTTCATTGGTTCCGGTATGAAATCTGACCCGGGTGCGGTTTTTAATCGGTTTTTTATTGCTGTTCAGGTAGTCGAAGGAGACGTCGAGCATGTAGCTCGATTTTAAAGCATCCGGGTTCGACAATACATCACCGCGATTGACGGATGCCTTTTCAAGCCCCTGGAAGTTAACGGCGGTTCGCATGCCGGCTTCGGCGGTATTTACGCTGCTGTTGTGGACCTGAATCCCCCGGACCTTTGAGGTGATCCCCGAGGGATACAGCATGATGGTGTCTCCCACCTCAACCCGGCCGGAAATCAGCGTTCCGGTGATGACGGTGCCGAAACCCTTCATGGTGAACACACGGTCCACCGGCAGGCGAAAAATGCTCGACGGCGGGCGCTTGGGTATTGCAGTGCTGAGTTCGTCCAACGTCTTGATGAAATTTTCCATGCCGGCACCGTTTGTAGCGGATACCGGAACAATGGGGGCCTTTTCTAAAAATGTTCCCTGGACAAAGTCTCGGATATCTTCGATGACGAGCTCGAGCCATTCTTCATCCACGAGATCGGTTTTGGTCAGCACCACAAGGCCGAACCGGATACCCAGGAGTGCGCAGATTTCCATGTGTTCCCGGGTCTGGGGCATGACCCCTTCGTCGGCGGCAATCACCATGGCGACGATATCGATACCGGTGGCGCCGGCCACCATGTTTTTGACAAACTTTTCATGACCCGGAACATCGACGATGCCGAGATGCTGCCCGCTGGGAAGATCGAGATCAGCAAATCCCAGTTCAATGGTGATGCCGCGGCGCTTTTCTTCCTTGAGGCGGTCGGTATTGATTCCGGTCACCGCCTTGATCAGAGAGGTCTTTCCATGGTCGATGTGTCCGGCGGTTCCGAGGATTATTTGCTTCAACGACGATGCACTCCTTTATTGGATTTGTTTCAAAAAAATAAATACCAGACAGGATTAACGGGATTTGCAAGATTGTTTATTGTTCCGCCTGAAGGGCGGATTATATTATCCCATTATCATCAGGAAAATGGGATAAAAAAACATCTTTAAAATCTTGTTAATCCTGCTTGCCCTGTTAAATCTGTTTTGTTATTTAACCGGGGTCAAAAAAGAACGCCCTAAAGACTAATCGGACCTTTTTTTTCTAAAATATTCCATAACATATGCCATGCCCACCAGAAAAACGGCGAGCCCTGCGACATACACGATTTCCACCTTTCCATAAAACATACGGGTCAACACAACCGCAACAACTGCGCCAAATACCGCTCTGATGATAAAAATGCTAAATTGAGTCACGGAATATCCTTTTAAATTTTTTAGCAAACCAACTTAAAAAACATATCGCAGAAGGGAGAAAGAATCAACACCAAGTTTGGTATCTTGGTTTTGGCAACTGAATCGAAGTTTTTATATTGGACAGGATTAACAGGATTGATTGGATCTATTGTTTTCGCGGTTTCCGGACGAAACCGAGAAATAACCATCCCGCTTTCAGCGGGAAAAAAGTCAAAACGGCCGATGGTATTGTAGCCGATCTTGAGAATTCTGAAGATTCTGTCTGAGGAAAATAATAAAGATAAAATAGCTTGAAATGGCTCAATCAATTTGATAAATGATTAACGAATCCAAATTAGGATTTTCTTGGAATCGATATTTGCCGTTTTACTTTAGGCACTTTAGCTCAATTTAGGCATTTTAGGCATTTCTCAAAGTTATTTAAACGCGTTAGAGAACCTGCCAACCGTCGTTCCAGGAAAGCTAAAGCGGATTGATATGTTTTCGTGTGGTGGGTGTAGCTCAGTCGGTAGAGCACCAGGTTGTGGCCCTGGTGGCCGCGGGTTCAAGTCCCGTCACTCACCCCATTTTTTTGTCATTTAAGCCGTAGAAAATGTCCAATTTTGTTTAAGTTCAAGGAAGACGAAGATTTTAACCACCCCAGTACGATCTGCCGGACCTACGGGGCAGGCAGACATACATTAAGTATTTCGAGGATTAAAATCTGAGTCTGACGCAGAAATTGGGCAAAAGGGGACTTTTTACACGGCTGAAATTTGCGCCCGTAGCTCAGCTGGATAGAGCGCCGGACTTCGAATCCGTAGGCCGCAGGTTCGAATCCTGCCGGGCGTACCAGTAATATCAAGGACTTGTGAGTATTAGCTTGCAAGTCTTTTTTGGTTTTATAAGAACTGCCCCACATTAGCCCCACTTAATTCAAATCAGAATCCCAATAATTGGTCCCCATGGATCTCTGACAATCCAGGGTGCATTTATTGATAAATATGCCCACATCAAAACCCTTCCAAGTGGAATTAAAAACAACCCTGCCTTTTGACATGATGGATTTATGTATTAGTTTGTTGATAGGTTTCTCGGATGTACGTGCATCTTAACCATCGGTCATCTGCAAATATATGCAAATCAATTAGATGTGCACCGAGTTTAATAACGGCATTTAGGGAAACCAAAAGGGTATGATGCTTGGTAGTCTCTGGTTTGGTTATTCAGAAAGAGTCTATCGGGCTAATACGGGCAGGGCATAGACGGCTCTGCCCTTTTTTATTTGTGATCAGATCCCGAGATAATGTTTATCTGTTTGAATAGTCTCTGATAAATTTAGTAATCAAAAGAATTAATGGTGCTGAATGATAAAACAGGTCAAAAATATCCATGGGTTTCTTCAGCGTTCCGTTTTTTAGCATGATCAACTTTTCCACAAAATGGGGCATGGGTTTAAAAGGAATAAGTATCATGATGACCGAAAACACAATGAGGATCGAATATGGTATATTATCAAGAAATGATAACATGGGATTTCCTCGGAATGTGAGAGATTAAAATTTTCATCTAATGGAAGCTGAGCTTTTAAATACGACCGGAACTAATTCCGTTTCCACTTAAATTGAAATTCAACCTCCTCCGTATTGCCTTCTCTTTCATGTTCAATATTGAAGATAGCCTTGGAAGGAATATTTATTATTTCACCTGCAATCTGAATTCGGAATGGTTTATCGTTTTCTAAACAATCAGCAAGCCTCCGTAATTTTGCCACCATTTGTTTAACAGTGTATCCCTTTTCGATATCCCTGTCTTTTTTCTTTTTCATTGATGTTTCCTATATTCCCTTTTTGGTGCCTATGAAACCAAGCGGTTATTGTCCGTTAACCCTATCCCTCAAAGTCCCAGAACACCTAAACGTAACAACCTTCCTTGGCTCGAGCATCAGGTCATCCCCAGTAGCCGGATTCCTACCTTTCCGTTCCCTTTTTTCCTTTACACAGAACCTGCCGAAATTAGAGATCATAACATCCTCACCGGATGCCAGTGTGCCCTTGATGATCTCTAAAAGGATTTCTACAATTTCTGTGGATTTGTTCTTAGGTAAACCGATTTCACTGTGGATGGATTCTACGATCTGAACTTTTGTGAGTGTCATGGTGGAGGCTCCTCGTGTGATAAGAGATTGGAATTAATAGTGATATATCTCACTAATCGGCATGAATGTCAAATGCAAAGGCATGACTGCTACTATGTAGCAGCTTTAGTAAATCCTTGACAAGTTGGGAAGGTTATGAGAAAGAACAAATCGAAATTAAATTCTATTATCAACAGGTTGCCTCATAATCCCTTTCGGGCTTCTTTCCGGATATCTCAATGTATCTGTCATTTTTGCTCAAAGTTCTGAACACAACATGTGGTGCCCGCTTTATATCTTTCCAAAGATGACAAAAATTTGTATTCTTCGCTGATGTATTGTATATATTAGGATACTTAATTTCCCTACGCGATTCTCAAACTGAAAACTCCTGGATTTTAAGAATACCATCATAATTATTAAACATAGCGGGGTTAAACCATAATGCAAGTATCCTTTTAAAGACTTATCTCGAAGATGGCGATGTCGAAAAGTGTATGATTAGAGAGAAGTGTGTGGGCTTAAGTATTGAAATTGCTCAATTGAAAGGAAATATCGAAAGGATGCCCAAAGAGCGATAGTCAGATCGCTATTTCACATCGACCTGAACCCGGTCATGTGCATGGTCGACCGCTGCGTGGTGGCCGACGCCAGGATCATGCTGCAAGCATGGCCAAAAGATTAACCGGCAACAAGCTTCTCCTGATTTCAAAAAGGAGGAGGGAATGCTCACCGTAATGGTAAATCACCGGATCGATGTCAAGGATCCGTTGTATCGGCACCTTTCAACTGTTGTCTTACCTCGGGCCGGTCTCGAGGTTAAGGACCCCGACTTTGAATCCAGCCACCTGGGCACCTGCGAGACGATCTATCTTTTTGAAGAGAAAAAAACGCGAGTCTGCTTTGTCGGAAAATTTTTCGGTTTTCGTTCACAACTTTCTGACTGCGATCGCCGCAACCTTCTAAACCATGAATTCAAGAATCTCTGCCTGGCCCGAAATATGGGTTTATGTAGCGTTCCCAATCGGGTGGTCCAGCCGCTTAGTAAAACGGAGGGTTTAAATTTTCTGCTGGTTGAAGATTATGTCAGGGGCCATGATCTGGACTATTACATAGCCAAAGCGATCTATAATGGACAGCATGACCGTTTACGCCAGAAGCTGACCCTGCTGGCCCATTTCTTTTTTCAGCTTCACAGTTGCATAACCGGTACAAATCAAGTCAACTTCGGCGATGACGCAAACTACTTTCAGTCAATCATTGAATCGTTGGCACGTGATCGACTGCTGGACACAAAAGCCGTTTCCGAACTCAGCCACCTCTGTAACCAGTGGGAGAAAACAGATGAGATGTGGTCGGCTAAGACGGCACTGGTTCACGGCGATACCACGCCCACCAATTTCATTTTCCACCCCGACGACGGCGTGACGGCGATCGATCTGGAGCGGATGCATCTTGGGGACTCCGTGTATGACATCGGTATGTTGGCTGCCGAGCTGAAACATCACTTTGCCTGGCGAATTTTAAAGGCAGATGCGGGTGAACCGTTTATCACCCACTTTCTGAAAACGTATTGCGCTCAATTTTCGGACCCTGAAAACGTTTTCAATCAGGTAAACCTACGAAACCGGTTTTACATGGCCCTGGGTGAAATTCGGATAGCCCGCAACCCCTGGCTGCCGTTGCAGCACCGGACATGGCTGACAGAAGAAGCCCGGCGGTGTTTACGCCAATAATCAATCTTGGAGGTATTTCATGACGAAACTACGCGCAATTTTTTTCGACCTGTACGGCACCCTGATCGACATCAAAACCGATGAACACCGCGCAGATGCATTTGAGGCCCTCAGTCGTTTTTTGGAGTATCGGCGGGTATTTATTTCCGGAAAAGAACTCAAGGAATTATATTTTGTTGAAATTAATCAGCAAATTGCCCGAAGCCGTGAACGCCACCCCGAGGTGGATGTCGCTCGCGCTTTCGATACCGTTCTGCGGGAACGTGGCAGAACCACCGGCCGCTATCTTTCCATGATCACATCGCAACTGTACCGCTCCCTCACCCGCGATCACCTGCGGCTGTATGAAGACACCTTCTGGACGCTGAATGAATTCAAGAAACGCTACCGCCTGGGAATTGTTTCAGACGCCCAGCGCATTTTCTGTACCCCGGAATTGAGGACCATGCGGTTGGAAGATTTTTTCGACGCGCTGATTATCTCCTCTGACTACGGTTTCCGCAAACCGGATCCGCGCATGCTGCATATTGCCTTGGCCATGCTGGATGTGCAACCCGCGGAAGCAGCCTATATCGGCAATAGCTTTGAAACCGACCTGCTGTGCGCCAGGGGCGCAAACCTGGCTGTGGTCGGATTAATCCGGCAAACAGATGCTCAGAAACAATCGTATCCCCAAGATCCCGCCGCTGATTTTGTTGCAACGGATTTAAAAGAGGCTTTTGAATGGATTCGCGCAAACCCCAAATGAATGGCTCCTCATTTATCGATCACTCCCCATAATGGGAAGCGCGTGTTCCCGTTTGCCAAAAAACCGTAACTAAAACTTCGAGACCTTTGAATTAATGGTTTGGAGTTTGATTTTACCGCCTTTCGGAAATTTTTAGGAGAAGGCAGCTAAAGAAGCCGACCGGTACAAACGATATTTTCAGATAAAGAGTTCAAATTTTGTTTTATTCAACCCCAATCGGGGCTTTGATTTGAGGTGTTTACCTGGATTTTATCATCCTGGCGCAACTCTGGTGCCGATTATGTAAAACCAAGGAGTTTTCCACCTCTTCTGAGGTTAAAAGCAAACTGCCTGCACATGATATCAATCGTATTTTTAATGATGGTTGTAAACCTTGCTTGCTTTGCACCATCATACAGATGACTGAGGCCAAAGTATTGTTCAACAATATATCGTTTTTTAGAAATAAATTTGTTTCGTTCTTTTTCATATTCAGTTAGTTTGGCAGTGGTGGTATCTTTTCTCATGATACCATCAAGTATATTTTCTGAAAACAAAGGCAATATAGATTTGGTCATTCTGGATATGACATTGCCAGATATGAACGGTGTTACACTGTTGGAAAAATTGAAGAATTATCGTTCCTATATTCCGGTCATTATCTGTTCGGGCCACAGTTTACCGATTGATGAAGAAAAAGCCAAAGAGATGGGTATTGCCGCAAATGTCATGAAGCCGATTATGATGAGAAACATTGCCAGAACCATTCGGAAGATACTCGATAACAAGGAAAGCTCAGGTTAAGAATAATTATCCTAATCACAACAATCGGAGACCTTGAAATTCTCAATTATACCAAGAGGTATGTTTGATCACCTTTTTAAATGTATTCGCAATACTATATATTGTGCTCCTCCCATCTTAGGTAAAACCGGTGATATCTCCAACGAACATGTAACGAGTCCCGATTGCATGTTACTGCTATGTATCCAACATGTTAACAGTGGGTTCAGAATCTGTGATATCGTTTTTTTAAAAAGGGCAAACTTATTTCGCTGGGTTTGCTTTTTTGCTTTTTTGTGGATTTTGGGATATATATTTTCGTCATAAGATAAGCCATGGTTACAAAAAATAACAAATTCAATGCCAAACTCGAAATAAAATCTAAAAGCGCCTTTAGAAATTGGGTTTGGTTGGTGGTTTTTGCCATTGCTTTTGCATGGGTTGAAAGCGCTGTTGTTGTATATCTCCGTGAAATTTACTTTGATGGAGGATTTAGCTTCCCTCTGGTAGTCAAGTGGGAGGAAGGTAAACACGTTATCGATCCTTTGGTTCGAATCGAGTTTGGCCGTGAAATTGCCACAGTAATCATTCTGGTGGCAGTGGGCTGGGTTGCCGGAAGGAACAGATTTCAAAAGTTTTGCTTTTTTATGATTGTCTTTGGAATATGGGACATATTTTACTACATTTGGCTGTATGTCATGGTGAGCTGGCCAGAAAGCCTTATGACATGGGATCTTTTGTTTTATGTGCCGTTACCCTGGGTAGGCCCAGTAATCACACCGGTATTGATTGCGCTTGCTATGGTGGTGGCAGGCTCTCTTATTATTTATTATGATGAAAAAGGATACGATATCCGCTGGCGGTGGTACGACATGGTTGTTGAGCTGAACTGTGGTTTGCTCATGATTGTGGCATTTTGTTGGGATTGGAAGAATATTATTCAGATCCCCGGCGATATTGAAAGAACAGGGATTCCCAACCCTTTTGCATGGTGGCTTTACCTGCCAGCTTATCTATTTTCCATTGCCTATTTTACCGTGAAGTTGAGGCAAATCATTATTACTGGCCACCCAATTCCGGCGGGTGAACTCAATCGTTAAGATTTCAGATATCTCCAACAAATCTGTAACTGACCCCGATTATATTTTACGCCATGTATTCCAAGCTCTGAAGTTGATTCAAAAGCTGTGATATCGTCCAATTGAGATCGTTGTGTCAAAACACTTCAAAATCAAATCTGCCTTAGTGTGGGAATAGGCGTGGAAAAAATTTCCAAAATCTGCCAAAATCGACAAAAATCAGAAAAAACCAAGAATTTAGATTAATAGTAAAATCAATTTATTATAGATTTTGAGGAGGTTAGGAAGCTCAAAAGGTTCAAGCTTCGAATCCGTAGGCCGTCGGGAAGCCTGTCCCGTATTTATTGCGGGGAATCCTGCCCCTGTAGTGCGGGATTTCACATCTTTTGGGATAAAACAATGTGTTCAACGGGCGTGCGAATGAAAACAAGGGGTTATGGCACCATTGCCAAGCCCCTTTTTTGCTGGTGTGGGACTTTTTAGTACAATGGTTTGATCATCGTTTTAAAAATTATCCTTGCCTAAAGACACAATGCTAAGTATATTTAATTAACAAAAATGTTAATTGGGCATACCTGATGAAATACTTTCAATTACGAGATATAAAAAAACTCTATTTTGGTTATGAAGATATTGCACGGATACTGGGCATTTCACAAAACTCTGCTAGAATAACGGCGCACCGATACGTAAAGCAGGGAATGCTCATCCGGGTGAAACGCAATATTTATATTCTAAAAGAAAGATGGACGAGTTTTGACCGCGAACAGAAATTTATCATCGCAAATATTTTTCAGGTGCCGTCTTACATCTCTCTTATGACCGCTCTGGACTACTATGAAATAACAACTCAAATCCAGCAAGATTTCATCGAATCTGTTGTGATTAAAAGGACGATAAGAAAACAAATTGATTATACCGTTCTTAACTATACAAAAGTCAACGCTGATCTGTATTGGGGATTTATGAAGCACCAGGGCTTTTTTGTCGCGGAACCTGAAAAGGCTTTTCTGGATGGTATCTATTTGATGTCTTTGGGGCGGTATGCATTGGATATTCCCTCTATCGATTTTGCAAAACTTGATTTGGAAAAGATTGAACGCATGGCGCAGTCCTTCCCTTTGAAAACCCAAAAATTTTTAAACACATATGAATATTTTCGAAAAACATGAAATTTTTGAGATCGAGGTCCTGGAAAAACTGAAAAATGCACGCCTGCTGGATTCCCTCGTTTTCGGCGGCGGTACAATGCTCAGGCTTTGCCACGAACTCAAACGCTATTCGGTCGACCTTGATTTCTGGCGGATTAAAGATGTGCCCGAACCCACTCTTTTCGATAAGATTAAAGAGGTCCTGCAAAAGAATTATGACATAACAGATGCGCAGATGAAGCACTTTACAATTTTGTTTGAAATTCGTTCAGGATATTTCCCAAAGCGACTCAAAATTGAAATCAGAAAAGAAATAAGGGAGTGGGATTTTCAGGAAAAGATCGCCTACTCGAAGTTCAGTACGAAACAAGTCGTTTTAAGAGCATACACCCTCGAACAAACGATGAAAAATAAAATCGCTGCATTATTAGAAAGAAGTGAGGTCCGTGACGGGTTTGATCTTGAATTCCTGCTGCGGCAAGGCATTTCGCTGCCAGACCTTTCTAACGCACATAAAACAAAAATGATTGCAAGATTGGACAGTTTCAAAGAGAATGACTTTAAAGTAAAGCTCGGTTCTATTTTAGAAAGCGATATTCGGGCCTATTACATTGAGAATCAATTTGATTATCTCAGGCAAAAACTTGCCTCATTTGAAACATAGCTTCATAAATGGCTTTCACGTTAAATTGTTTTAAAAAATAGTTTAGGAATTGATGTGGGAAAAATTTCCAAAATCTGCCAAAATCGACAAAAATCAGAAAAAACTAAGAATTTATATTCATAGTAAAATCATTATACGAATCCGTAGGCAGGCGGGAATCCTGCTCCCGAAGTGCGGGGCTTTGCATCTTTTTAATAAAATAACGTGTTCAACGGGCGCGGCAAAATATTAATCAAAATCCATTTTTTGCGAAAGGGGTCAGTTTGGGTTAACTGACTCCTTTTCGCATTTTGAGAGGGATTGTTCCATTCACTTGTGATCATAAACAGGCCGGTTAAATCAAAGAGGCTCAATCGTGACAAAAAACATTTGACTCGCCATAAAATGTATTATATATAGATCATTATTAACTTTTGTGATATGTTTATAGATCATTATAACCTCAAATGATCGTAAACAAAATGATGAGAAATATAAAAAGTTCAAATGAAGTATAAGGATTTGATAATGGCTCGAAAACCAATCGAAAACCACTTGCCGTTACCGGTTCGTCACGTGCTTAAAGAACTGGGGATGTTGATTGTGACCGGACGCAAGGAAAAGCAATTAACCCAGGCGGAACTGGCAAAGCGTGTAGGTGTTGGTCGAATGACCGTCGTTCGGATGGAACATGGCGCACCGGAGGTTGCCATCGGTTATTATCTCACGGTTGCGTGGATACTGGGTTTGCCGATACTTTCCTGGAGCGATTTTGCCGGAATGCGTGCAGATTCGTCCGTTGCCGCATATCTTGAAAAAATTCGTGAACATTTACCCGCACGGGTTCGAACAAAAAAGGGTGAAATAGACAATGACTTCTGAAGCTTTTGTTTGGATCTGGCTGCCGGATGCCACTGAGCCGGTAATATGCGGCAAGTTGCAGGAAGATGCCGGAGAACTTCGCTTTTTTTATGGCAAAAGCTATCTTCAAAGAAGCGACGCCATTTCATTGGATCTTCGGGAGCTTCCATTGGAAAGCGGCGTTTTCCGTCCGCGAGTCGGCGAGATGCACGGTGTGATCCGGGATGCTGCCCCCGATGCCTGGGGAAGAAGAGTGCTTTTGTACCGATTGGAACAGGATAATACTACCGAGCTCGATTACTTATTAAATGCCGGATCAGATCGTATCGGTGCCATGGGCATACAAAAATCTTCCGACCACTGTCGAATACAGGAAACACAAACTGCCACGCTCGATCAGTTGGTTGAAGCCGCCGAATTAATTGAAAACGGACAGCCGCTGCCGAATTCTCTGGCCGATGCGCTGGTGCATGGTTCCAGTGTGGGCGGCGCCCGGCCAAAAGCATTGCTGTACGATAATCAATCAAGCTGGATTGCCAAATTCAGTTCCGGCACAGACCAGTATCCGGTGGTGCGAAGCGAGCTGGCCGCCATGTGGCTGGCCGGACAGTGCAATATCCAGGTTCCCGCCGTGAGAGTGGTTGAATCCATGGGAAAAGACGTTTTGCTGGTTGAAAGGTTTGATCGCATTCGTTCTGAAACCGGCCCGAAAAGACGGTTTATGATTAGCGGCTTAACCGCTTTGCAGCTTCATGAAACCGAAAGCCTGTTGGCGTCTTATCTGGACCTTGCGGGCTTTATCAGGCGCTACGCAAAAGATGCCGGCCGGGATAATTCTCAACTTTTTCGGCGCATGATGTTTAATATTTTAATTGGCAACAATGACGATCATGCCAGAAACCATTCATTTTTCTGGGATGGGACGCGGTATGAGCTAACCCCTGCGTATGATATTTGCCCAATGCTTCGAAGCGGCCTAACTGCCAACCAGGCAATGATTGTGGGGAAACAGGGCCGTTCAAGCACCCTGAAAAATGCGCTGTCTGAAGCGGGTCTTTTCGGACTCACGAAAGAGCATGCCATATTTGTCAAAAACGAATTGATTGATAAAATCGAAACGCACTGGGCAGAAGCATCCCTTTATGCAGGACTGACAAAGGTTCAATCCGACTTGCTGCGAAGAGCGACCATTCTGTCACCTGGTATCTTTTATTAGATTTGAATTCCCCGCTGCTTGTCGAAGCGCAGCGAAGATCTCGATCCTTTCTTATTATTACCTCCTTTTCCGGCGTAAGTTTTTTGGCCCGGGTGATCGCATCATCAAGCTTACGTTCATAGAATTTCCCTTTTACCCAGTCCACAAAACTTTCCGGCCCGAAAATTGAAGGCCACCTTTTGCCCATCC
>JAQYVT010000095.1 GCA_030145345.1 Desulfobacterales bacterium | reverse complement strand
CCTGAAGAGCCGCCGCCGCAGATGGTGGCCATTATGGGAAAATCCGGTAAGAGCCGGACCAGCAGCTTATGATCGATAATATGGGCCCATGGGTCCGTCTCCTTGCCGCGGTCGAGTCCCAGCAAGTCCACGATTCGTGGAATATCGTCTCTCAATTGTCTCAGAGCGTCATTCAGGTTTTGTGTATAAAGAGTTTTCATAAGGACCGTTACACTGATAACACATTTTTCCCCTCAAAGGAATGCTCTAGTGACAACCTCCCTTGGCGATGGGACATGCCCTCTGCCCGAACCTTTTTCCTTGGGATAGCACCGGACGGTTTTGCTGCTAAAAGGAAAAATTCCCATACAATCAAGTGAATTAAGCCGTTGGGGGAGTTTTTATTCTAACACTTTCTATCAGCGGAATGAATGATCTTTTTTTAAAGCGTGTACTGTTTGAGTGTGTTAGGGATCGTTGGAAAGAACAGACGAATGCCGGAAAATTTTCATTGCAAAAGGTTATATGTCGGAAAACCAACCGATTTCTTTATATATTGATATCTGTTCTTTCTTTACGAGCCGTTATACACGAGTTTACACGGTTTAAAAAAACATTATTCATGGAGCGATTTAACGATGAAAACGCCTCGACCCCCGGGTTAATTATCCGTCTCATTAGTCCTGCTACGCCACCCCCGCAGTCCCCAGATCAAGGACGCAAGGCCCAAGCCGCTCACAGCAGCAGAAACAATGGCGGTCAAAAAGATCCCACCGGTCAACCAGACCACCCCGCCGCTCAGGGCACCGATCACCCGACCGGTGCCGGCCGCCGCAAGAAAGGCCGAAATCATGGTCGCCCGAGATCCGGGAAGCAACTCCGTACAGAGTGACAACGCCGAGACAATGGTAAATTCAAAGGTTATAAAAATAAAAAACAACCCCCCCAGCGCTTGGGGAAGGGTCTGAACCAGGAGCGGTAAAACCCCGTAACTGGCCATACACAGGGACAACCCCAAGATGATGGCGCGTTTCAGCCCCAGGCGGTCGGAAACAGCCGCGGTCAAGCTCTCCCCTGCCAACTCCGCGGCCCCGATGATGCCGGTGCCCAGCCCCAGAGCCACGAGGCTCAGATCGAAAGACGTTTCCAGCCATGCACCGTAAACCACGAAAAGATTATCATTGGCTGCGCTGACAAAAAAAGAAAAACCAATGGCCCCCATTGCAGCACGTTCCTGCCCCAACCGTCGCCAGGAATTCCATAAGCCGGCGGCAGTTTGATGCTTGATGCGCCGTTTCTCGTCTTTGGGTATCAGAAAGCTCAACGCCAAAATACCGATCACGCCGACGCCGCCCATGGCGAAAAAGGGGGCTCGCCAGCCCATATACTCCATGAGGATCCCGATCATCGGAATTCCCACCAGTGTACTGCCGGCCCAGCTGAACTCGAGGAGGCCGATGATCAAGCCTCTCCGGTGAAAGGGGACCCTTTCGCTGACATACGCCTGTAACGCCGGGTCAAAAACGCTTTTCCCAAGACCGGCGATAAACAGCGACACCAGAACAACACCGTAGAACGGGAAAAACCCCCCGGCGAACATTCCTGCCACCAGCATACCCAGTCCGGCCAGCATCATCAGACGATACCCAAAATGGTCGGCAATAGGGCCAAAGAACATGCCCACCAGCGCCGTGGACTGACTCGCTGCAATGACGGACGTAATGGCGGTCAGCGGCACCCCCAGCCCACGGCTCAGGGCCGGCGCAAACGGATAGACAAACCGCCGTGCGGAATTGAGGGCCAGTCGGCATAACGTTGCTGCGCAGACTTTCCAGACCAGGGCGGAACTGTCCCGGCCCGGAGTCGAAGTGGTGGATTGAGGGGACACAAATAAACCCCGCTGCATAATTGATGCGTCGACCCCGACGCTGTTTAAACAACCGATCGATTTTTCATGATTTTTTGATGCTGCGTACAGTGCTTTTCAGCAACGCCCGTTAGATCGAAAACCATCCGACAATAATGTTACCCCAATTGAGTGAAATTTAGGATGCCTCCCCGGTGAAATAGACTTCGCCCCGATAAAAAAGGCGTTGCATTTCATTGGGCAAGCATTTCACAGGGCAGGCAGATCCGAGACATCAAGGGCGATGCCGTAGTAATTTACTGCGAACCTTTGGCAATCCGCCAGAGGCGGACAAGCACTGGAGATGCGGCATCCTCGGCTTTCCCATTGGGTAAATAACATGGTTTCACTCGGTTCACGATGTCACTTGGGGTCAATTCCATCCGAGCAGAGAAAACGTCTGGAAATGCGGATCATTACCGTCATTAAACTCATTTTGCCATGTTATTTATGGAACTATAGGGTTAACTGTGTCAGGGTGGTTATGCAACAGAAATTTTTCAAAATAATGGGATGAAGCTCCCCGTCGCCCCCTGGAAACAGGATCTTCGGCGCACGCTCACAAGCGGACGGGGTATTAAAAAAACAGAATAAAATCGTTCCATGGACAAAAATAGCTTTACTGTCTTGAAAGAAAGACATAAGTTAACAAATTACGTATAATTCAAAGGGGCCATTGGGAGCACAGGATGGAAATTAGAGTGGAATGCTATGCCGGGTATCGGGGAGAAGAAACTCCCCGAAGAATCTTTATGGGAAATAGAACCATAGAGGTCAAGGAGGTTCAAGATCAATGGTTGTCGCCCAACCACCGATACTTCAAGGTTCATGGAGATGACAATGCCGTTTACATTCTTCGCCATGACCCGGAAACAGGGGACTGGGACCTGACATTCTACCATCGGGCGGAAGCCGCTTCCGATTCGACATCCGAATAACCCTCATCCCGCTATCTCCCTTACAGCATTATCGAATATGGACAGGCAGGTATCGATCTCTCCGGAAGTTACCGTCAGGGGGGGAGAAAATCGGATGGTGTTTTCACCGCACCCTAATAGCAGCAGCCCTTTGCGAAAAGCGTTTTGAATAATTTCGTTCCGCCACCTTCTGGCAGGTTCTTTGGTTTCCCGGTCTTTGACCAACTCCACCCCCACCATCAGCCCTTTGCCCCGGACATCGCCCATGCATTCGTACGATTGCTGCAGTTCCCGGAGTCCTGCCATAAGATAGTCCCCCTGATCGGCAGCATTTTTTATAAGTTCTTCCTCAAGCAGTTCAATGGTCGCCAGCGCCGCCCGGCATGAAACAGGATTGCCGCCGAAGGTGGACGCATGAGAGCCGGCTTCCCAATTCATAATCTCAGTCCTTGCGATCAATGCCCCCAAAGGCATGCCCGAAGCGATCCCTTTGGCCAGAGCGATGATGTCCGGATCGACGTCAAAATGTTCCATTGCAAACATTTTTCCCGTACGCCCCATGCCCGATTGAACTTCGTCGGCCACATAAAGGATGCCGTATTTTTTCGCTATGTTATTCAATTTAATATGAAATTCAGGCGGCGGCACGACATATCCCCCTTCTCCCTGGATCGGTTCCACGATAATGGCGGCAACCTCTTCGGGGGGTATGGTTGTCCGGAAAAGGGTATCTTCAACCCACTGGACACATCCCAGTTCGCACTCGGGATACCGGAGATTATAGGGGCACCGATAGCAATAGGCATATGGAATATGCGTGATTCCCGGAACCAACGGGTGGTAGTGTTTTTTCTGGATGGTCTTGCTGGCCGTAAGGGACAGTGCCCCCATTGTCCGTCCATGAAAGGCCCCGTAAAATGCTATATTCAATTCACGCTGGGTATGCCATCGGGCCAGTTTGAATGCCGCCTCAACCGCTTCTGCGCCTGAATTTCCGAAATAAACCTTTTTTCGGCCTTTTCCCGGAGTAAGGCTCGAAAGCTTTTTTGCAAGGGCAATCTGGGCGCTGTAGTAAAAATCGGTCCCGGACATGTGCAACAAGCGATCGGCCTGCGCTTTGATCGCCTTGACCACTCGGGGATGACAATGGCCCGTGGCGCAAACAGCGATGCCGGCGGTAAAATCCAGAAATATATTGCCGTCCACGTCGTGGACCCAAAGGCCCTTGGCTTTTTCCACCACCAGAGGATAATAACGCGTATAGGAAGGAGAGACGCAAGTCCGATCCTGATTGATCAGTTTGCGTGCTTTTGGGCCGGGCAGGGGTTTCTGTATCAGGGGTGATTTTATCATAACAACTCCGGAGAAGAAAAATGTGCTGGCGGTCCAAGTGCTCTTATTCGGGTCGATGACGAATTCTCAGCGTCATCGGATCTTTTGAATACTCCCGGCGCCATTGAGAACTTTTGAAATATCCGGTTAACCACGTCATTGCTTTTAAGAATATGTGTGCTAACCTTTTGGACACACGGAGAGAACCGGACACGGCGTCTGACGTGCGACCCGATCCGTCGTGGATCCCACAAACAGTTTCTCCACAAGACCCTGCCCCCGCACACCCAGAACAATCAAAGCGACTTCATTTGCCTTGGCATAGCGGATCAGTTCCTCATGTGGCTGACCCTCCAAAAGCGCGGTTTGCGGGATGCACCAGTTACAGGCTTCTTGGGGAACCATTTTTTTAAGTCTGTCTTTGATCCGGATCTGCAGCTCATCTTCAAGATCTTTTTCATTTTCCACAGATGTCTTGAGCCAGTCCACATATACAGACGGCTCTTTCACGTGGACCAGGTGCAGTTCGGATTGAAATTCCTGAGCCAGGCTGAGTCCGTGTTGAAATGCCAGGATAGAATCCTCAGAGAAATCACACCCCACCAGAATTTTTGGGAAGTGTATCGTTTGATCCGAAAGGATGTTTAAATTATGCTCCGGACCGCGAACGATCAGCAAGGGACAGTGAAGCGTGCGCATGAGACGTTCGGTGACAGAACCGAGAACCAGTCGTTTGAGACCGGATCTGCCGTGGGTGGCTGAAATGGCCAGGTCCGCACCCTTTTCCTCCGCCAGACGGGATATTTCATCGGCGGCATGACCGATGGTAACCAGAGGCTCCCATTCAATCTGAGCCTCGCCGATTAAGTGTTTAAGTTGCTTATGGGCGTTACCAATGGCCATGTCCTGCTGATCCATAAAAAATATGGGCCCGTCTCCGTATGTGATGCTGGTGGGGAAGTCGACCACGTGGCAGACATAAAGCTTGGCGCCGAACTCTCGGGCCAGAGCAATACCCCAAGAGACAGAATGGTTGGAAAAGTCTGAAATATCGGTGGTACAAAAAATTTTGTTTATTTCTACTCTCATGGCACAACCCTCCTTTCTTTAGCCCGATTTTCCCATGAAGAATGTTGACAAATTTACACCCTAAATGAGCGAAAGTCGCGGATGCCCCCCCGGTGAAGTCGAATCCCACGAACTTGCACCCGTGGCACTTGCCAAATGAAATAAAACGGGATTGAAGCTCCCTGCAGCCCGTTGAAAAGGGATTTACGCCCCGGTTAAACAGAAAAAACCGATAGATTTCATGGGGTAAACTTCCCTTCAACACGCTTTCGGGGACTGGGCTTGCCCGGATCAATCCCCGAAATTAGCGGAGCGAGCGGTTGCAGTTCAAGCCCTCACAATGAGATCATTTTGATCAATATAAAATAAAACCGTTCCCATGTCAAAGGGAACTCGCCCGGATTTGCGGTCTTTTTCTTTTCTTGACACTGTTGCCGGGGGACAGGTATCATAATGATGTATGATGGGGTGTGCGCTTAGAAAGGAGGGGACATGAAACCTAAAACACGGTCCATCGAACAAATCATAGAAGAACAGGTGCGAAGATGGCAGATCATACGAACCGAAGAGAAAAAAGCCGATGAACGTATTTCGGTGATTACCATCTCCAGAGAACCTGGAAGTGGCGGAAACATATTGGCCGAACGTCTTTCCCAACAGCTCGAATTCGACCTGTTTTATCAGGAATTCATCCACAAAATGGCTGAAAGTGCCCACGTCAGCATCCGGCTTTTGGAAACCCTCGACGAAAAAGGTGCGTCCGTTCTCGAAGAGTGGATATCATCCTTGGTAGACAAGCGGCACCTGTGGCCGGACCGGTATCTCCAGCACCTCATGAAGATCATCGGCACCATCGGTAAACATGGCCGGGCCGTTATCGTCGGGAGAGGCGCCAATTTTGTTCTGCCGTCGGAAAAAAGACTCGGCCTCCGAGTGATTTCCCCTTTGGAAACGCGAACCCGAAATGTATCCCAGGCGTTCGGGGTGACCGCTGCCGAAGCCAGATCCAGGGTTTTGAAAACGGAATCGGATCGCAAGTCATTTATTAAAAAATACTTCAACGAGGACATCCAAGATCCCTTGAATTATGACGTTATCATCAATACCCAAGACATGCGTATCGACGACGCCGTTAATGCCGTCATCGGAACCCTGGGTCATTTGAGCAAAACTTAACCCGCGGGAATCTACCGGGTGAGGATGTGATCGAGGATCAACCCGTGAAAACTGTCTGCGTCCGGCGAATCGAAACGCCATCCAAGATGTATCAAACACCGTAAGCAAACGGCAATTCGCCAGCGATAGCCTGCAAACCAGCTAAACTCATCCGAAGAAGGACCCGCATAGCCGCACCCTTTGGCAGTTCTAAAACACCCGATCTCAAAAACAATTCCATGGGGATTGGCAAAGGTATGCTGTTGCGACCCCTGGACGGTGATCCGCTCAGCAGGATGTGTTATGATATTAAGGCATTGACGGCAACGGACATACGCTTCGGGGTCCAATACCTCCCCTTCGGTCTCGTCTTCAACAAAACCTTCGATCATTTCAATGTTTTGTTTTTCAGGCGGAACACGAAAAAGATAAGACAAAGACAGATTCGACGATACCATTCTTTACCTTCTTTGAACCGGACATGTTTGGCAGATGAAAATGTTTGTAAGCGTTCACAGGTTCAGGGTTCAACGTTCAGGGTTAGGGAAAAGACTGAAATAGGATCCCCGAAATCCTCAGGAAAAATGCGGGTTTTGCCACATCATTGCCAAGAACCATGTTCCTGATTTAAATGGATGTTGAAGCGGTCGGTTTTCCCAAACAAAACGCTTACAGAATGGCGTATGGTTATGACAATACAGACTTTGAACCCCTGAACCTTTGAACCCGCGAACGGTTACGAATGTTTTTAAGAAACCATTCTCACGGTTTACCCAAATTTAGGGTAACATTGTTGCCAGGCAAATTTCAACATGGAGTTGAACTTTATGCACCGCCAACAGAATCTTCCTTCATGGAACCTCCAATTAAATGATCTGTCCATAAAGTCCTTGAAAATACTTCGATTCTATACTATTGTTCATTTAAAATTGAAGATTTCACTCGGCAAGCCGCAGCGAATGCACTCGCGATGCTGCCTTATAACCTGTTGTTTTAATTTTTCATGATGCCCTTGTGTTGGGTTCTGCATGAGCGTTTCGGGTTAAAATGGCGACCCGAAATATCACATCTTCAATGGGAAAAAGACGGGAACAATTTAAACGATGAACACACCGACAATTGTGGTAGCGCTGCTGACGTTCTGGCTGGTGATGGGACTGGGTTTTCTTTCTAAATACGTAAATGTGCGCAAAAAAGGAGAGAGTCGGTACCAAGCCTGGACATCATATGAAGGACTGTTGTTTATCTTAAGTATCGCGGTCCCGTTGGTAATTATAATTCACAAATCCATATCGAATTGATTTTATAACCGGAGATAAAACCCGATTGCGCCAACTCACTCCATCGGCGTATCGCCGATTCCAGAGTCGGGCAATTCAAGGACTTCTGTTGTCGCTTCTGCCGGGAGTTCCTCCACCGCACGCAACTTACGCGCCATGGCTCGGGTTCGCACCTCGGTCTGGGTTATCGTACTTGAGGCCGTTTTCAACTGCCGCTTTACCTTGCCCAGGACGTCCCCGAATTTTCCAAATTCCGTCTTTACAGCTGCCAAAACTTTCCAAACCTCACTGGACCGCTTCTCAATGGCCAATGTACGAAAACCGACCCGCAGACTGTTCAAAATTGCCGACAGGGTCGTGGGTCCGGCAATCACAATTCGGTAATCCTGCTGAATCTTCTCTACCTGGCCCGGTTGCCGAAGGACCTCTGCGTAAAGGCCTTCGGTTGGGAGAAACATGATTGCAAAATCGGTTGTTTTTGGCGGGTCGATATACTTATCGCGGATCTCTTTGGCTGAATTGTGAATGGAACGGATGAGGGCTGCAGTCGCTTTCTGCACGCCCTCTGGGTCGGCAACGTCCGCGGACTCCACGAGTCTCAAGTAGTCTTCTTGGGGAAACTTTGAGTCGATGGGCATCCAGACACAAGATTCAGGATCATCGTCACTCCCGGGCAGACGGATGGCGTATTCGACACTCTCCTGGGACGCGTCTTTGATATTCACATTTTTTCCGTATTGATCCGGTGTCAAGACTTGCTCCAAAAGCGCACTGAGCTGGACTTCACCCCAGGTTCCACGCGCTTTCACATTCGTGAGCATCCGTTTTAGATCACCCACCCCTGTGGCAAGACTCTGCATTTCACCCAGCCCATGCTGAACAGCCTCAAGGCGCTCGCTGACCAGCTTGAAGGACTCGCCGAGCCGCTTTTCGAGGGTACTTTGCAATTTTTCATCAACGGTCTCCCGCATCTGATCGAGTTTCTTTTCATTGCGCTCCTGAAGGTGCTTTAATTGTGCATCGATGGTGCCTCGAAGGGTCTCGATCCCCGACGTATTCGACGCCGTCAGTTCCTGGATTCGCTGGGCAATGGATCCCAGTTGATCGCTTTGTGACCGACGCATTTCACCGATGGTCTTTACCATCGTATCCATCGAAGACTTCTGACCCGAAGAGACTTCCTCCCTGAGATTCCTCGCTGCTTGAGCCGATTCTTCACGACCCAAACGCAGCTCCTCTCGAATTGCCGGTTCCACACCGGAACTCCCGTTCGATTTCAACTTTATCAGGGCCCAAATCAGCAGCAGTGCACTGGCGGCCAGTACAACGAAACGGGCCCATATGAAGATATCCGTCACGATATAGAACCCCCTTTATCATAATTTACCACGTCTAGAGGAGAGGCTTGAATATTTTTGGCCAAACGGGACGGATGGAAAGATGAAGCAGAAACGTGAGCAATGGCTTCCTAGTCGCTCTGGATCATTTTTATTAAGCTTTCTAACGACGTCCTCAACGCCTGACTTTCTATTTTGAACTTTACCCCCACGCCATCCGGGTGGAGCCGAACAATTTCACCCTTGATCTTAAAAGGCTTTTGATAATCCGGAGACATGAAGGTCATTAAAGCTTCTTGACCTTTCGAAAAGGTTTCACTGGTTTTGATGAATACGCCCTGCTCGCCGATGTTTTGAATAAAGTCCCGATAATATCGATCCGCCACGTTATAATCGACCATCGTTGAGAAATCTTTTCGACGACACGATCTCCGTTCCTTGTTTTGTCTTTCTTCTAATTCAGTTAAAAGCTGCCGCATTTCTGATTCGGACATTCTATCGATTATTTCAAATAGAAAGGCACGGACTTCATTTTTCCCGAGTTCAATATCCTTGTTTCCCATGGTGAAAATCCTCCGAATCCGGTATTAAAGCGCCCGCCGGTTACGAACAGGTCGCTGACAATTATTTAGTTTCCATCCATAAATGGCCCTTTTTGCCCGGATCTGCGTTCTCCGCGGGTTTCCGGCTGCGGCATACAGGGAATATCCCTCACCGAAAACCCTTGTGCCTGCCCCGTGAAATGCTTGCCCAATGAAATGCAACGCCGATTTCATCGGGGCGAAGCCTATTTCTCTGGGGCGGCCTTGATCCGGACAAAATTTGCTCATTTATGAATAGGAAACGCATCGTGCCTATTTTATAATTGTGGGTGGACACTATTTAACAATTTTTAATTTATGCGTTTCTTTTAATCTTTCCCACAGCTTTTCTATGATCACAAAGGCCGCCTTGCTTTCGTCGAGATCATCGTTTCCCGAAACGGCGATACAGGATTTGATCAAGTCTCTATTCGCTCCTTTTTGAAACAACCGATTCTGAATAAAAATTCTGAACGTCACGCCGAAGGGTTCCATATCCTCTCTTTTCAGGTTCGCTAATTTTACCCTGTCTTGCAGCGACATTTCTGAAATTATTTGATCGATGGCTTCGTTCACTGTTTTGGGTATGTCAAAGGGTTTGCCGGAGGATCTTTTTGCTGAATCATGGACCATATGAGAACCCGAGGCGGCATTCAATTGGCCCAATAATATCGCACTTTCAATTATAAACGTCGTGTGATTCCCTACATCGGGATTTACGTCTGCACCGGATCCGGTCACGTACAGCGCATCGATGCGCCGCAATTGAATCCAATCATGAACAAGGGTGGCGGCATCAATAAAATTTGTTAGCTCAAGATCGATACCCAGCAGTTGATGTCTGTGCTTCAAGGTCATTTTTCTGGCAAAATCCAGATGGCCGGTCGGCTTGCCGCATGAAAGTATCAAGGTGCCTTTCGAATCGATCACATTCTGTTCAATACATTCAGCATACGTGTCGGTGGGCATTTCTTGAAGTCTGTACTTGGGTGGACGCGCGGAGGTTTCAGTCCATTTGCTTTTTGGAATCCACCCACCATGTGGGATACCTAGCTTTATGGCTGCATCGAGCGCCGCCTGCTCTGCTTCGGTGTGTCCGCTGGATATGATTTTCTTAAGCATATTCTCGTTTTTCAAATCGATGGCTCAACGCTTTCTCCAAATCCATTGCAAATATCGGATGTTTACGGGGAAGTTTTCTCGTCTGGCAGTTAACGATTTTCGCGCCATAACGTATCAATATTAAAATTTTTTCTTGAAATCAATCAAAAAAGCTTAGGGATCGTGTGGGCTTGCATATTGGGGGTGGAAAAATGCCAATACCGATTGAGAATGCGCTTTCGAGGAAAGAGAAAACCCCCGGAAAGGGTTGCGGTTTCCAGGGGTATCACAGAGGATTGAAAGGAGAATGGAATGGCAACATTCCATTACTGTCGTTTATTTTATATTGGCACAATGTGACATGTCAAGAAGTTTATTTAAAAAATAAATTATATTCAGCGTCTGAAGGGTGTTTATGAATTCTTCGGACACAAAAAAAAGCCCCTGGAGAAAGGCGGCCTCCAAGGGCTCGTGCGAGGGATGTAACGCCCCAATGAAAATGGCAGACAGACGGCGGATTTCATCAGCGATATATTTCGAATTTTAACGTTCCAAACCGGACCGTGTCAACCCAGATTTATCTAGAATAAAAAACGGATAAAAACTACGTATCGCTCCCTGGAAGACAGACCATCAACCCAGGGGACGACCGGAGACAAAAAGGGATGCCCCTTGGCAACACGAAAAAGGGTTCCTTCGGCGTAACGAAAACCGGGGCATGTATCTCGTTTCCGGTCTCAATTTCTTCAGTTAAAATATTTAACTGCTCATCAGACTCAACCAAGCTACCTGATATTCCCATAGTTCAATCTCTCCCTCCTCTTACGTGGGTTATAATTTATTTATGCATTCAAATTTGATACGTTGTACCTGCCTTTGTTAATGTTTCTTATACACGCTGGGGGTGCAAAATTATTGTCTAAAACGCGGTCCCCGGCATATCATACAAAAAACGGCCCGATCTCTAGCGTCCATAACGGCCCGGACCATCAGTCCCCCAGCGTCGCGACCATGACGGCCTTGATGGTATGGATCCTGTTTTCGGCCTCGTCAAAGACAATCGATGCCTCGGATTCAAAGACTTGTTCGGTCACTTCCATGCCTTCCAAACCGAATTTCTGGTAGATCTCTTCACCGACAACGGTATCACGATTGTGGAACGCCGGCAGACAGTGCATGTATTTCACCTTCGGGTTCCCGGTGAGATCCATGGCCGATTGATTGACCTGGTAGGGTGTCAAAAGCTCGATTCGCTCTTTCCACACTTCGGCCGGTTCACCCATCGAAACCCACACGTCCGAGTAAAGAAAATCGCAGTCCTTGACGCAGGTCTTCAAATCATCGGTGATCAGGAGCTTGGCGCCGGTTTCAGCAGCAATTTTATGGGCCGCGTCCACGATGTCCCCTGCGGGCTGAACCGACCGGGGCGCAACCGAACGAAAATCCATGCCCATCTTCGCAGCACCCACCAGAAGAGAATTGCCCATATTATTCCGGGCATCCCCCAGGTAAGCGAACTTGACCCGGTGCAACGGTTTGTCGGAATGCTCCATCATGGTCATAAAATCCGCCAGGACCTGGGTGGGATGGAACTCGTTGGTGAGACCGTTCCATACGGGAACGCCGGCGTATTTCGCCAGCTCTTCCACTTTCTCCTGGCCGAAACCGCGATACTCGATACCGTCATACATCCTGCCAAGAACCCGGGCCGTATCTTTCATGGTTTCCTTGGTTCCCAACTGAGAACCCGTCGGCCCCAGGTAGGTAACCCTTGCGCCCTGATCGTAAGACGCTACTTCAAAGGCACACCGGGTCCGGGTGGAAGATTTTTCGAAAATCAGGGCGATATTTTTACCGGTCAATCGGGGTTGTTCTATTCCGGCATATTTTGCCTTTTTCAGATCGATGGAAAGATCCAGCAGAAACCGGATCTCCTGTGGGCTGAAATCCAAAAGCTTCAAAAAATGCCTGTTTCTTAAATTAAACGCCATGGTCGACTCCTTTCACAGAAAATCCATTCAACTAACTCATAGTTGGGGGCGGTGCCAATGGAACCGCCCCCATATATAAAGGGGGTATGACTTAAAACAGATTGTGTTTTTTGCCAAAATCGGCCAGGACCTCTTCAAAATTCGGTGATCCTATTTCCTGCAAGTCATAAAACACCCTTGTATTCGGTTTTTCGATCTTTAGAATCCGGTTCAGATCGATGGGGGTGGCCACGACAACGGCATCACATTCGGTATTGTTGATGGTGGTTTCCATGTCCTTTAACTGAACCTCGCCGTACCCCATGGCAGGAAGCAGCGTTCCGATTTCAGGATACTTTTCAAAAGTCTCCGTCAATCTGCCCACCGTGTACGGTCTGGGATCCACCAGCCCGGCTGCGCCGAACTTTTCAGCGGCAACTACACCGGCTCCGATTTTCATCTCACCGTGGGTGAGGGTCGGACCGTCTTCCACCACCAGAACTCTTTTACCCCTGATCACCGAAGGATCTTCGACTTTAATGGTAGACGCCGCGTCAATCACGACGGCGTCCGGATTTACGGCGGCCACGTTTTTTCTAACAATGTTGATATCGGCGCCGTCTGCACTGTCTATTTTGTTGATCACAACAACATCCGCCAGCCGCAACGTGGTTTCTCCGGGATAATAGGTCAGTTCGTGACCCGGACG
>JAQYVT010000094.1 GCA_030145345.1 Desulfobacterales bacterium | reverse complement strand
CAAGGATTTGATGAATCAAGGTGGCAAGGGTTCGAGTGCAAATGCTTTAAAAAACACTGAAGGATCCAAGGGGTCGAGGGTCCAAGGATTCAAGTGAAAAACAAAAAAATATTCAAATAAAGGAACCCATATTTTGTTGGCAGGGGATTTAGATTTAATTGAAAAAAGTGAATTGGGTACACTAAAAAAAGACATCGCAGAAATAGAAAGAATGTTAAAGGCGCTGATAAAGTCTTTAGAAAACAAACCCTTGACCCCTTGACCCCTTGACCCCTGGAATCCTTGGACCCTCTTCTCCAACTAAATTGGAGAAGAACCCAAATTATCAAAATATCATCGACTGAAAGGCAACTCGATTAAAATCATGAGCGGTATAAATCGTAAAAAAATAACACCGGGGATGCAGGTTCTGATCGTGATGAAAAAAGATCAGCGTACCGGAAAATTAACCAAAGGCGCGGTTAAGGATGTCCTGACCAAATCACAGACCCATCCTCACGGGATTAAGGTTCGCCTGGAAAGTGGCGACGTCGGCCGTGTTAAGGAGATATTAACGTCAAAAGAGGGGCGCCCCTAAAATTTAAGATTCCTTCCATCTATCAGACAAACGTATAATTCAAGGGGCGTCCCGGCGGTGGCAGGAAATGTTGCGCTGGCGCCAATAGAACATCGAGATGTATCAGAATATTGGCTATTTTGCCGGCGTTGAACCCAAGAAATCGTGCGGTGGTTATCAAAATGGTTGAGCATGCGGTTGGAATATATATCGGGTTGTTGTTGCTTGCGTGCGGGGTGGCGATTGCCAGTAAGATGGTAACGCATTTACCGTATACGATATTTTTGACTCTGGTAGGACTGTTGATCGGTGTATTGGGCATTGGTCCGGAGATTAAGGAGACGGGATTTAGCCACGATCTGATATTTTTTGTGTTTTTGCCGCCGTTGCTTTTCCACGGAGCGTTTCACATGAATCTAAACTCTCTTTTGGAGCAGTTTTGGCCGATTGTGTGTTTTGCGGTCCCGGGCGTGATTGTATCGACCCTGTTGGTGGGGGGGGTTGTTGGATGGCTGGGTGGTATCAGTTCAATGATGGTGGCGATACTTTTTGGTGCCTTAATCTCACCAACAGACCCTGTGAGTGTACTGGCGTTGTTCAAGGAGCTGGGGGCACCCGAAGATCTGAAGACAATCGTGGAAGGAGAGTCGCTCTTTAATGATGCAACCGGGGTCGTGTTGTTCACGATCCTGCTGAAGGCCGTGCTGGGTGACCAGGGATTTGGATTCGGCCAGGCGGTATATGAATTTGTAAAGGTTTCCGTCGGGGGACTACTTCTGGGGGCGATACTCGGCTGGATCGTGTTTAGGATCATGCGTCATATCGAGGATCATCTACTGGAAAATGCTCTTTGTCTTGTTTTGACTTACGGATCATTTTGGTTGGCAGAAGTAACGCACTTTTCGGGCGTCATTGCAACTGTGATGGCCGGATTGATGATCGGCAATTATGGCCGGCGACTCTCGATGAGCGATAAGACGACTGAGACGGTTGAAACATTTTTTGAATCCATCGGCTTCGTGATCAATTCACTGCTGTTTATTTTGATCGGCCTGGAGTTGCGCGAAGTTCCGGCAAATATCGTGTGGATGACGGTGTTTGTTGCCATTGGGGCGATGCTGATAGGACGTGCGGCGGTGGCTTACAGTTTCTACTGGCTGCTAAATCAGGTCGGTACCAAGCGACCGCGGAGATGGAAGCATATTCTATTCTGGGGCGGTTTGAGGGGTTCGATACCGATTGCTTTGCTGCTTCAACTGCCCGATGAAGGTGTGCTGGTAACCTGGCGTCCGGTGTTGCTGGTGGCAGGATTTGGTTGTGTATTCTTCTCGCTGGTTGTTCAAGGGATCACCATGGGACCGCTCATGCGTAAACTCGGGGGCGTGGGGTCAAATTGATCCTCGATTAAAAGAGGGTGTCAGGGGCAAACACCGCATTTACTTGGATTAAGAACACCGATTTGTTCAGCCTGCTTTTGACGATATCTGTAATTAAATTGATGTTGAACTATCGGTAAGGGATCTGTACCTTTTATGATTTCGGATGGAAATTTTCACTTTTCGGTAATCGAAGGTTCAGGCAATGTATCTTGTATTTTTACCTATAGATTGCTATCATTATATCTTGGAACTCCGAGTTGATCTATTTTTTCCTTTAAATCGAGAGGGGTGTATTGGCCATGATATTTTCTCAAGCTTTTAGCCGGATAAAGTCAAAAGAAATTTCATCCTGCCCTGGTTGGAGATGGACTTGGAACCAAAGGTACAGGTATCGCCATAATTCCCAAACAACAAACTTGCACACGGGACATGCCAACATCCTTTTGATAGTCCTAATGGCCGTGTTTATCGCCATCTTGGGGTTGGTTTGGATCCAATTAGATTCAAGAAAAGAGTATGTCAACAAACAAAAACCAGGTTACACTCTGCTGGGTAAATACGCCAATGAATATGCCGGTTCGGTGGCCTTTGTGGTTGTAGATTACCGGCTTGAGGCAAAAGATGAGGTGGTTTACCGAAGTAAGGCCGAAGGGACGGCCTTTCTCGTCGACCCTGACGGCTACCTGTTAACCAACCGTCATGTAGCCTGCCCGTGGCTTGTGGATGATAAATTCGATGAAGTGATCGAACGGCACAGGATATGGAAGCGGCTGGACACCCTTCGTTTTAGCTACAGAATGTATTTGTGGTTTGAAGGTGAAAAGGCTTTTAACCGTGCACCGGATTTAGTAGACAGCACGGAACCCACGGATATTTACAGAACCGATTCGGCCTTTATCACCGACGGCTTCCCGCGGGTGTGTATCGCCGGCGTTGCCCGGCCGCCGGCCAGACGAAGGAATACCGTCACCACCTCCCTTCTGAATGATTTTGCCGTTTTGAAAATTGATAATGTTCCCCAAGGGTTGAAACCTTTCCCCCTTGACGAGGAGATGGAAATTAAAAATATTCCCAGGCTTTCACCCGTTATTTCCATGGGGTTTCCCTTGGGCAGTATGACGCTGGGAACCAATGTATACGTCAGTGTGACCCGGGGCCATGTTCGCCGTGCTTTCAATGGCATCCTCCAGGTTGATGCGTCTTTCTATAGTGGAAACAGTGGTGGACCCTTGATCGATATACATGGCAACGTTATTGGCATCGCTTCCCGGGTGGCCGTTGCACCTCAACGGGGGCAACCTTCGTTTTTGAACAACCGTCTCTCGGATTTCGGACAGGTTCTTCCCATATACAAGGCGGTGGAATTTCTAAATGAAATTAAATCTGGAAAGATCAAGTGGAATGGATACTTCGATCCTGCCGTTGAAAACAAACTAAATCGTATAAAAAAAATAGCCTGTGATGACCGTTGGACCGATGCCATGGCCTTGGCCGATAAAGAGCTGCCGTTAAGTTACGATCCGTCTTTGATTATGGCGGCCGGGATCATGCATTTTTGTGCCGGAGATATTAAAGGTGCCCGGTCCCTGTTCCATCAAAACTTGAGCATTGACCCTGAGGATAACGCGGCCAAACTTATGCTTTTTCTTGTCGATTGGCTGGACGATCGTGCCCATTTCAACCATTACCGCCAGGATTTGCTCGCGCTGGACTGGCGTTCTTCCGGTGAATTAGAAGGTTACCTGGCTCGAATTCTGGAAAGGAAGATAGACGAAGCTTCAGCGCTCAATGGCTGGTATACGGACACTGAAAAGAGCTGGATCAACTATATTGTCAGTCTTATCCTTGCAAAACGCGGTGATCTGGAAGGCGCGGAACATTTACTAAAAGAAGCGGTGCTGGAGGCTGACGAAGATTTCTGGGTATTTTTCCTGGCCCATGCCAGGTTGGATAAAATTCAAAGTCAGAGGTTGAAATCATATTCTGGCAAAACACAATTTAGCGCATATCAGAAAGAACTGGCCGCCTTTTGTAGGACGATTAAGCAGGCGCATGCCGAAAAAAATAGTCTCAGGAACAGACAACTGCTTCTTTGGAAGCAGTTCGACCAAGCCATTGCATTGTCCGGTGAAAAGCGGCAGAACCTCGAAAAGATCATCGAAATCGACGACCGTGACGTAAATGCACGTTTAATGCTTATCATTTATAACGCCATGGACGACATGTGGCCCCAGGCTCTGGAGCACACACGGATTTTTCTCAAGAAAAAAGGAAGGGAAGACGCAAACCGCTTGGGTGTAGGTCTTCTGGAGCCGATGATTCTACACAAAATGGGGCAAAAGAGTGCTGCGCAGTCATGTTTGGAGAAGTACTACCGCCGTATTCAGACCCCCTGGTTCCGCGCCATAAGCGAATGTCTGCTAGGCAAACGAACCGAGTTGTCCCTGCTTGAAACGACCGGGGCAAGCCCGGAAAAACAGATTACTGCCCACATGGCCCTCGGACTATGGGCCGAAGGCCATGGCAACAAAACCAAAGCGATCGGGCACTACAAGGAAGCCATGGCATCGTGTCTGGATAGCTGGCTGGAATACGATTTTGCAAAAAAACGGATCAAAAAACTGAGGAGCCAACCCGAAATCCCCAATAAAAAGAACCCGAAATAAATTTGAACGGGCATCCGGGTGTCGGCTTCAAATCTATAAAGAGAACGTTATGTTGAGCGTTCGGCTACATATAACTCACCCCCTCTGAATCTCATTTGTCAGGGTATTGGGCGTTCCGGGACATACCGCCGGCGACCGGATGCGAATGGGCAAATGTTATTGACACACAACACTCAGTTTCCTATATTCCTCTCGCAAGAATTGATTGGTATCAATCTACCCTATCGTTGCATAAATAACATGGCAAAATGAGTTTAATGACGATAATGATCCGCATTTCCAAATGTTTTCTCTGTAGCTACGGCAACCTCGACAATCGCTCAATTTAGTTTTAAGGTTCTTCTCCCGATTAGTTGTAGAAAGCCTGATAGATTTTTAGCGTAAAGTAGCGCAGATCGTGGAATCCATAAGCTTTCCGTTTAATAACCTTTATTTTGTTATTCACACCTTCAATTTTACCATTGTGGATAGCATAATCGCAGTGATTGAGGATACCATATCGATATTTATCAAGTGTTTTTACAAAGGCGGTCACAGATTGGTGGTTTAAAGTTTTAGCCAACTGGCACCATTGATCCAATGCTTTTTCTGCCCAAGCCCGTGAACGGTACGTCCAGATATGCTTGAGCTTCTCTTTTAGGATCATAACGGTGCTAATGGTTTCATTAAGCGCCAACAGATCCTTGAGATGCCGGCGTTGCTCTGGATTCTTCAAATTTTTACGGTTCTTTAACAATAGATACTTGGTTCCTTTGTAAACGGCTTTATCCTCTTCACTGGCTTTATGAAATTCGCTGTTCCTGACCTTGTCGATAACGCGGTTAAAATTGGATACCACATGGAACAGGTCGAATACGATTTTGGCTTGAGGGACTTTTTTTTAACGGCCTTGATGAATGGGTCCCACATATCCATCACCACGGCCTCTATGTCATTGAGTTGTTTGGCATTCAGTTGATTGAAAAAGCGTTCGAGTGTCTCTGCCCTGCGGTCCTTGCCGACAAAGACGACCCGACCGCTGAGATAGTCCAGTACGATGGTTAAATATTGATGCCCCTTGCGGATGGAGATTTCGTCCACGGCAAGGATCCGTAGACCGGTTAGATCGGGCTGCCCATACTCGCGTTCCAAAAAATATTTGTCGATAGATTTGACTGTTTTCCAGTTCAGTCCCAAATGTCTGCCGACCTCCGATACGGTCATATATTGACAAAGCTCGTATACGTATCGGGCCATTCGATGGGTGACCCGTAAATATGGATGAAAAAGCTCCAAATCTTCGACATGGATGCCTTGGCAGTGTGCACAAAATACTTTGCGATATCGGCATGTAATCCATACGCGGGTTGCCGCAATACTCAGATCTCGTACCTTGCGTAGCGCCCAACTGTGGACGCCAGTAGCTCGCTGACCGCATCGTTGGCAGATCGGAACAAAGCGTTTGCTGGGTTGCAGGTGGATATTCGCTGCTTCGGCTTCGGGCATAACGTTTTGTTTGATAATTTTGATTCGACGAAAGGGGAAATAAGGTGCTATAGTGGGTACGGACATCGCAGGCCTCCTGTCTATAAGGTTTTTCTTGGTCGTTAAACCCTATATCTATAGAAGGTACCGGATGTCCATTCTGTTTTTGCGAAAATTCCATTATTTTACCCTATTCAACTACAACTAATTTGGAGAAGAACCAGTTTTAATAACCGCCGAAACGAAATCATTTGAAACTCACTTAAAGGAGAGATTATGGCCAAAAGAGATGACATCCACAAGATTCTCATCATCGGATCGGGTCCTATCGTGATCGGACAGGCCTGTGAATTTGACTATTCCGGGACACAGGCCTGCAAAGCACTGCGATCCATGGGATATGAAATTGTGTTGGTTAATTCCAATCCGGCAACGATCATGACCGATCCGGGTACGGCCGATGTGACCTACATCGAACCTCTGAATTTAAAAACCCTGACCCAAATCATCGCCAAGGAACGACCCGATGCACTCCTCCCCAATCTGGGCGGACAATCCGGCCTGAATCTGTCTTCTGAGCTGAGTCGAACCGGCGTATTGGAAGAATATGGTGTACAGCTTGTCGGTGTGAATGTGGATGCCATCGAGCGGGGTGAAGACCGTCTGGCGTTTAAGGCCACCATGGAGAAACTGGGTATCGAAATGCCGCGCAGTCAAACGGTCAACACCCTTGAAGATGCCGAGGCGGCGGCAGAAGATCTGGGGTATCCGGTTGTTGTTCGCCCGGCCTATACCATGGGGGGGACCGGGGGTGGTTTCGTCTATAATAAAGAAGAATTAAACGTTATCGCCCCCCGCGGTCTGGCAGCGAGTCTGGTCAATCAGATCCTGGTTGAAGAATCGGTTTTGGGTTGGGAGGAACTCGAACTGGAAGTGGTTCGAGATGCTAAAAACCAGATGATAACGGTTTGCTTTATCGAAAATGTCGACGCCATGGGCGTCCATACCGGCGACAGCTTCTGTACGGCCCCCATGTTGACGATAAGCCCGGAACTTCAGGAACGTTTGCAAAAATATTCCTATGACATTGTCGAGGCTATCGAGGTGGTTGGTGGAACCAATATTCAGTTTGCCCATGATCCAAAGACCGGCCGTGTGGTCGTTATCGAGATTAACCCCCGAACGTCCCGTTCTTCGGCCCTGGCATCCAAGGCGACCGGATTTCCGATTGCGAGAGTTTCTTCTCTGCTCGCCGGCGGTATGACCATGGATGAAATACCTTACTGGCGGGATGGAACCCTGGAGAAATATACGCCTTCAGGTGAATATGTGGTCGTTAAATTCGCCCGCTGGGCCTTTGAAAAATTCGAAGGGGCCGAGGACAAATTGGGTACCCAGATGCGGGCGGTGGGCGAGGTCATGAGTCTGGGTAAAACATATAAGGAGGCCTTCCAGAAAGCGATTCGAAGCCTTGAAATCAACCGGTACGGGCTTGGGTTCGCGCAAAATTTCAATACGTTGTCGCTGGAAGAACTCATGAGCCGGCTGGGCTTTGCCACCAGCGAACGCCAGTTTTTAATGTATGAAGCCCTGCGCAAAGGTGCAGCGGTGAAGGACCTGTATGAAAAGACCCATATCAAACCCTGGTTCATCGAGCAGATGCGAGAGATCGTCGAACTCGAGGAGAAAATATTGACTTACAAAGATCACGCATTGCCGGACGATCTGCTGATTCAAGCCAAAAAGGACGGTTTTGCAGATCGCTATCTGGCCATGTTGCTCAACCTGCCGGAACGGCGAGTCCGTGAACAGAGAACGGCATTGGGCATGCATCAAGCCTGGGAATCGGTACCGGTAAGCGGTGTTGAAAACGCATCCTATTACTATTCCACCTACAATGCGCCGGACACGGTTCCGGTCAGTGATCGTAAAAAGATCATGGTTCTGGGTGGCGGACCCAACCGCATTGGCCAGGGCATCGAGTTTGATTACTGCTGCGTGCATGCTGCACTGGCCATCCGCGATGCAGGTTATGAATCGATTATGGTGAACTGCAACCCTGAAACCGTATCTACGGATTACGACACATCGGATAAACTCTATTTTGAACCGCTGACCGTTGAAGATGTTTTGAGCATCTATGAAAAGGAGAAACCCGAAGGCGTCGTTGTCCAATTCGGGGGACAAACGCCCCTGAATATTGCAACTGAACTGGAGGAATTGGGCGTAAAGATCATGGGCACATCTCCTGAAACCATTGATCTGGCCGAAGATCGGGATCGCTTCCGGCTCATTATGCGCAAATTGGGCATCCCCCAACCTGAGTCGGGCATGGTCAGTACCATGGATGAAGCTCAGAAAATCGCTGACAGGATAGGATATCCTTTAATGGTCAGGCCCTCCTATGTATTGGGGGGCCGTGGTATGGAAGTGGTACAGGATGAAAAATCCCTTAAATTCTATCTTGAGGCAGCGGTGGAGATCTCTCCCCAAAGGCCGATTCTTATCGATAGATTTCTGGATAATGCCATTGAGGCTGAAGCCGATGCCATATCCGACGGTACGGATGCTTTCGTGCCGGCCGTAATGGAACATATCGAACTGGCTGGAATACATTCCGGCGATTCGGCATGCGTCATTCCGCCGATAAGCATCGCGCCGAAACACATCGAAACGATTGCCGAATATACCCGCAAGATTGCCATCGAGCTCAACGTTATCGGGCTGATGAATATGCAATACGCGATATTTGAAAATACGGTGTATGTGCTGGAAGCCAACCCCCGAGCATCGCGGACCGTACCCTTGGTATCCAAGGTTTGTAACATATCCATGGCCAGAATTGCCATGCAGGTCATGCTGGGCAAGCGCATCGCGGATCTCGAGCTGAAGCTTCGGCCCATACCCCATTACGGCATTAAAGAGGCGGTTTTTCCCTTCAACATGTTTCCCGAGGTGGATCCGATTCTGGGACCGGAAATGAGATCTACCGGCGAAGTTTTAGGTATTTCCCATTCCTATGGCCGCTCATTTTTTAAAGCCCAGGAAGCTATCCAGATATCCCTGCCCTTAGAGGGATCCGTACTGTTTACCATTGCGGATCGAGACAAAAGTGCGGCATTGGAAGCTGTCCGACTTTTTAAAGAACTGGGTTTCAAGATAATGACCACCGAAGGTACGCACTACTATTTAGAAGAGCGAGGTATTGAAAACACGCCTTTGCGCAAACTGGGGTATGGAAGACCGGACCTTGTGGATGCCATAAAGAACGAGACCATAAATCTTCTGGTAAACACGCCCAGCGGCCGAAAGAGTGCCCAGGACAGTTCAAATATACGCAAAGCCGCCATCAAATATAAAGTACCCTACATTACGACGACGGCGGCGGCTGTCGCGGCAGCCAAAGGCATCGCAGCGCGCCGGGATGGTGTGCCGCAAGTTAGATCTCTGCAGGAATACCATAAAGAGATGGAATGAAAAAAAGAGGGGGGGCCGGTAACTGTTAAATGGTCTTCGAATTAAACGTCATGAATTTTCATTCTTGACAGAATTAGTGAAGAGTGAAGACTTCACCCCTTGCAAATGATCTCCAGGGCAGCAGAAAAACATTGAGAAAGAACTGAAAAATTCGATTAATTCCACCCGCACCCATAAAAAAGATTGCTTAATTTAAAAACAAACGATATTGGACATCCATATTAAAATGATCCGGCGGATATGGCAATGTCGTTTGGCAATATCACCGGATTCAATACCGAAAACGAAACAAAGCCGTCCGGCAAACGTGTCGAGGCGGCTTTTTGTGTCTTTTAAGGGACATGACCGGCCGCGGTTTACCCCGGCCAACATCAGGAAAGCATTTATGAATTTTTCTTCTTTTGGATTAAAACACGAAATCATCCGGGCCATTGACCAACTCGGATTTGAACAGGCCACCCTGATTCAGGAAAAGGCCATCCCCCGGATGCTGACCGGCGACACCGATGTCATCGGCCTGGCCCAGACCGGCACGGGAAAAACCGCCGCCTTCGGCCTGCCTCTGATCCAGCTGGTTGATTTTAAATCAAAAAACCCACAGGGGCTGATCCTCTGCCCCACGCGGGAACTCTGCCTTCAAATCACCGGCGACCTGAAACTGTTTGCCCGGCACACCCCGAACGCACGAATTGTCGCCGTCTACGGCGGGGCCGATATTCGGAACCAGATCACCCGGATAAAAAAAGGGGCTCAGATCATCGTGGCCACCCCCGGCCGACTGTTGGATTTGATCAACCGAAAGGCCGTCAAATTGGGAACCGTGGCCTATGCGGTCCTGGATGAAGCCGATGAAATGCTCGATATGGGGTTTCAGGAAGATATCGACGACATTCTGAAACGGACCCCCGCCGACAAGCGAACCTGGCTTTTTTCAGCCACCATGCCGAATGCCGCGGCGAAAATCGCAGACACCTATATGACCCGTCCGGTCACCATCACCGCCGGCTCGCCCAACAAAGCCGCTGAAAACATCTCCCACGCCGTTTATGTGGTCAAAGAAAAAAATCGGTACGCGGCCCTCAAGCGGATGATCGACTATATCCCCGATATCTTCGGCCTCATTTTCTGCCGTACGCGTAAGGAAACCCAGACGGTGGCCGACAAACTGATGAAAGACGGTTACAATGCCGAACCGCTCCACGGCGACCTGTCCCAGATGCAACGGGACCAGGTGATGAAAAAATTCAGAGAGCGGACCCTCCAGCTGCTGGTGGCCACCGATGTGGCTGCACGGGGTCTGGATGTGGATGACATCACCCACGTCATCCATTACAATCTCCCCGATGAACCGGACCGTTACACCCATCGGAGCGGTCGAACGGCCCGGGCGGGTAAATCCGGCGTTTCCATGGTATTGGTAAACACCCGGGAAGTCCGACGGATCAAAGAACTGGAATCTAAAAGCGACATTCGGTTCGAGGTTAAAAAAATCCCCTGCGGCCGGGCCGTTTGCGAGAAGCAGCTTTACGCAATGGTGGATCGAATGGTTTCCGTGGACGTCAACAACAAAGAAATCGATAATTACCTTCCCCCGGTGTTTGAAACCCTTTCCGCTCTCAGTAAGGAAGAATTGATCCGTCGATTCGTTTCAGCCGAGTTCAACCGCTTTCTCGATTACTACCGCGGCGCCGAAGACATCAACGTGAAAGTCAAAAAACGCCGAACAAAGGCAGATAAAGCCGAACACCGCCTCTCAGGCAAGACCCAGCGATTTTTCATCAATTTCGGCCGCCTGGACAAACTCAAAGAAGGCGCCATCGTCCGCCTGGTCTGCGACAAATCGGGCATATCATCCAGAAAACTCGGCCGGATCGACCTAAAAAGAGAGTTTTCATTCTTTGATGTTGAAAAAAACGTGGCAAAAAAAGTCCTCAAATCCCTTAAAGGCGTGACATTGGACGGTCGAAAAATCCATGCCAAATTTGCCGAAAAAGAGAACAAAACGAGAAAAAAATACGGTGTATTTAAGGGAAATGCGGCACGTTCTTAACCTATAAAGTTGCTTATTTTTTCTTTTAGGTTTATCGAATACCTTGCATAGAAAATCGAGAATGGATGCTTCTGGTGCACTTCATCATATTATCGTTCGAGGTATTGCGGGACTATGGGGGAGCCCCTAAAAATATAAGTTTCTATTTGCAGGTTAGCGTATTTAAGTGATGATACAATAACGATCGCTGGGTCCCGCCATTTTTCTCACGTGTCTCGCCGACAAGTATTCTAAAAATGATAAAATTAGGAGGCGGCTGTATGGACGAAAAAGACAAACTGTCAGGAATCGAAAACTACCTCAAAGCGTTGTTTCCCGGATGTGTTATTGAGAACACGTGGGATTCCAAATCTCGTTGATATATGTTTCATGTGGGTGCACCCACGGGTGAAACAAAACATACCATAGGTATTTCCAGTGAATTCGTCGGCGATAACCCACCTGAGGATATCGTCATTTGTCTTAAATTATATAATCTAAAGGGATATCTCGAAGTATTCGGAAACAAAGAGCTTTTGGTAACTAACGATGGCATAAATCCTGATGGGATACGCCCTTCGGTAATGAAATAACCGGTGAGGAAGTGCGGGACGCACGTAACATTTTAAGTTTATTTTCTTGATCCGTGATCCAAGAAGTATAAAATACAGGAAAACGTTTACGGGTTCAAAGGTTCCCCGGTGAAAAGGGCATTGCCTTTCGCTATGGTGAATTTCACAGCGGAAAAAGGCAAAAGGTGTTAAATCTGGTATCGTGCATAGCGGCATCTTATTCACAATTCAGGACACGACACCATTTAGGGAGATGAATCTATCCGTCTCTCTATTCTGATAATTTGTACCGATTCTAAAACAACATATTCTGAAATCCGACACGGTTGAAGCCTGTTAGATAAAAATGAAGAAACACAGCGATAAAAAGGTTATTTATGCGGCGCTGTTCGGCAACTCCGCCATCGCGGTCATGAAGTTCATTGTTGCTGTTTTTTCGGGAAGTTCGGCCATGCTGGCCGAAGGCTTTCACAGCACGGCGGACAGCATAAACCAGATTATGCTGTTGATCGGTCATAAACGCGCTGCCCGGCCACCCGATGAAAGGCATCCTTTTGGCTACGGCAAAGAACTCTATTTCTGGGCATTTGTCGTCGCAGTCACCATCTTTTTCGTGGGCGCGACACTGTCAATATACGAAGGCGTCAAGAAAATCTCCCACCCGGAGCCGGTTAAATCCCTTTTTATCCCCTTGGCCGTACTGGGGATCTCCGTGTTATTTGAAGCCTATCCCTGGTGGATTGCCTATTCAGAGGCCAAAAGACTCAAATCTAAGAAGGGTATCTCAGGTATTTTAGACATGGCCGTGCGGTCGAAAAATCCTACGGTGGTGGTGGTCCTCTTTGAAGACAGTGCTGCCATGGTGGGACTGTTTGTGGCTGCTGTGGGGATCAGTTTGGCGCACATTACCCATATGCCCGTTTTTGATGCTGCAGCCAGCATTGTCATCGGTATTATATTACTTATACTGGCGCTTTTTCTGGCCCGGGAAACAAAAAATTTGCTGATCGGAGAAAGTGCCGGCATCAAGGATCGTGAAAATATCCGAAGCATTATTTGCAGTGTGCCGGAAGTCAAAAGGTGCGGCCAACTCCTCACCATGCACATGGGGCCCGAAGATATCCTCGTCAATATGGAAGTCGAATTTATAGACGATCTGTCCACAGACCAGATGGAAGCGGTTATTGATCGGATAGATATGGAGATCAAAAAGGAGGTTCCCGAAGTCACCAAAATTTTTATTGAAGCACAATCCCTAAAAAAGAAACCTGCGAAAACCACC
>JAQYVT010000093.1 GCA_030145345.1 Desulfobacterales bacterium | reverse complement strand
TACGCTTCAACATCCGGCTCCCGGTACACACACGGGCAGATAATATCCCGGTCGTTTTCTTTATCTCCGGAAGCCAGCCGGCAGGGACATGCCATATAACCATACCGTTCTTTATTGGTTGTCAGGGCTCCCAACAGTTCGAACACTCGGTGTCGATCCTCGTTAAAGTCGTAGCCCTTGGCTTCCTGAGTTTTTTTTAGCATGTTGTAAAGTTTTTCGATGTCCATTACAGACCCAGTGCCTCCCTTATTTCTTTTTCCTTGAATCCTACGATGACGGTGTCACCAATAATAATGGTCGGAAAAGAGCATTTCGGGTTGAATTTTTTAACGTCTTCCAGAATGGCCTGACGCTCTTCTCCTTCCAGGAGATCGACATCGACAAAATCATACCGAACCGTACAATCTGCAAGGAGTTTTTTAGTCGATTTGCAATGACTGCAGGTGCTCAGAGAATAAACCTTAATCGTATCATCAGACATATGAATATCCTTTTTTTGGCATAAGCGCCATCGGGTTGGATCGTTGGGTCACTTCAGCATTTTTGACACTTTTTTATCTCATATTTAGTGGAATTTTACAACACTCTCTTCAAAGTTTCTACGGCATGACAAAAAAGTTGTATTTTAAAAGAATTGGGCCTGTTTTTTACACCTAAGTTGAGCGATTGTTGAGTTTGCCGCGTCCTACTTGATTCAACAGTTTTTTGACTGCCTCCGGGTCCGTAACCGGTGGTTTGCAGGTGTTGTCCGTGCAAACATACGCTGTCGCCGTGTTATCTATTTTTTTAACAGATGCGATAAATGGGAGATGTCGGGCCAGTCGTTCCCGGCTCACGTCATTTTCCACCAGGACAACCATTTTGCCGGGAATGAAAAGAGAATTTACGGCGGTCAGCATTGCCCGGGTATCTTCTGTGCCGCGGTCTCCGGCGATGACCACTTCAATCGGTTTGACCCGTGATGTGATCAGGGCAACCAGAAGCTCAGGCGCTGAATCCGGATGTAAACCGATTCTTTCCGAAACGCTCTTTATCGTATCCTCGGCCACGGTGGAATAGCCTTTGGAATCGCCAAATCGTGCGAGACGCAACAGATTTAGCGAAACCACCGAAGCGGCCGAAGGAATCACACTGTCCGCATCCTCTTTGACACGCAAATCGATTTTTTCATCATGGTCTTTGCGGGTCATGAAAAAGCCCCCATTTTCCGTGTCGTAAAACAATTCTATCTGGGCATCCATGAGTTCAAGCGCCCATTCGAGCCAGTCTGTATCAAAGCCGGCTTCATAAAGATCAACCAGGCCCTGGGTCAAAAAAGCGTAGTCATCCGCCATACCGGCGATTTTTCTTTCGCCGTTGCGCCACCGTCTGAAAAGTTGTCGAGTTTTAGGATCATAAAGGTTTTTTCTAACAAACGCCGCTGCCTTTTCGGCAGCCGCCAGATATCTATCTTCACCCAAAACCTTATAGGCTGTGGAAAGGGAGGATATCATCAGACCGTTCCACGAGGTCAGAATTTTATCGTCAAGATGCGGCCGGGGCCTTTTTGCACGTGCCGCAAACAGTTTTCTTTTTGATTGTTTTAACGAGGTTTCGATGTCTTCGTTTGACAGGTTGAAATGATCAGCGACTTTGTCAATGGAATGGGCAACCAGCAGAATGTTTTTCCCTTTGAATTCATCAAAAGGATCATTTTCGGCGTTCCCCTCGGCGTTAACGCCGTAGCGGAACGAAAAGATTTCTCCTGGAGCAGTGCCTAACAGCGCATGGATCTCCTGTTTCGTCCACACATAGAATGCGCCTTCAACTTTCTTTTCATGCCCCTTATTTGAGCGTGTCTCTTCAGGAAGACTGTCTGCATCTTCTGCCGAATAAAATCCGCCTTCAGGGTGGGTCATATCCCGTAGGACATAATCTGCCGTTTCCCCGGCAATTTCTTTAAAAAACCTGTCTCGGGTAATTAGATATGCATCCAGATAGTTTTTTAGCAGTTGGGCGTTGTCATACAGCATTTTCTCAAAATGGGGAACATGCCATTTAGCGTCCGTGGAATAGCGATGAAATCCTCCGCCCAATTGATCATAAATCCCGCCATTGGCCATGGCACGAAGTGTGAAATCACCCATTTCACGGGCCGGAGTTATTTTTTTATTTTCTTCCACGCCGTTTCTATGATAAGATTCGTAAGCAAATAGAAAGCTCTGAATTGACGGAGACGGGAACTTTGGCGCAGGACTGAAACCGCCAAGGGTTTTATCGAACCTTGAGGAAAATCGATCCAGAGCTTTATGGGGCAAGTCTGAATCGATGCATGCATCGCTGGACGTCCATGACAATGCCTTTGTAATCCCCTCATACAGTTTCTGGCTGAAAGATTGAAACTTTTCCCGCTGATCAGGGTCTTTCCATCCAACGGCAATCAGTCTTAAAAGATCCGGCCACGCAAAAGACCCGTGTCTGGGTTCAGGGGGGAAATAGGTGCCGCCGTAAAACGGCTTTAAATCCGGTGTCAAAAAAACATTCAGCGGCCATCCGCCTGAACCGGTCATTGACGAAACCGCGGTCATGTATATCTTGTCGAGATCCGGACGCTCTTCCCGGTCCACTTTAATACAGATAAAGTGAGCGTTCATCAATTCAGCGATGGCCGAATTCATGAACGATTCCGATTCCATAACATGGCACCAATGGCAGGTGGAATAACCGATGGATAGAAGAATCGGTTTGTCCTCCTGACGGGCTTTTTCCAGGGCAGCTTGGCCCCATGGATACCAGTCAACCGGATTGTAGGCATGCTGGAGAAGATAGGGGCTTTTCTCATGAATAAGGCGGTTAGGTTCTGCTTTGTTTTCAGTCATTCTGGGCTCCTCGCCCGCAAAAGAAATGCCAAGACTGCAAAATAGAAAAATTGCGGTTTTTACGGTCAATCTTATTTTTCGCTCAAAAACCATCTCAACAGAAACAGGGCATTGCTAAAAGTCTCTCCAAAGTTCCGCTGAGACGGGATCTTGACTTTACTCTCAATAGCTGTTGAGAATTTTCCCAGCAAGGCATTCTGTCGATTCTCATTTCAGACCTCCACTTGAAAGCAAGCCGCGGGAAGTGCACCGGCCAAATAGGATCAGCTGGATATAACATTACTGAATTCATTCATCGGATCTTGACAAACCACATTGTGGTATATATTCTTATTAGTAACCATTACCATTAGAGAATCGATTGTCAACTTTCCAACAACAAATATTTCCACGAAGGAGGTAAAATGGAAAAACAGAAAGTTTTATCCAAAAAGAAAGAAATTGACATCGGGAACGTTACCATCTGTGACGCCACAAAACAGATGCTGGAAAAAGCCAGAAAAGACGGTGTGGAGACCGCATTTGACAGGGCCGCCAGCATGAGAGCGTGTCCCATCGGTAAAGATTCTGCATGCTGCAAACATTGCGCCATGGGTCCCTGCAGGCTGAACGCCAAAGATCCCTATGGTAAAGTCGGCGTGTGTGGTGCGACCATCGATACGATTATGGCGCGTAATTTTGCTCGGATGGTCGCTGCCGGCGGCGCCGCGCATACGGATCACGGGATGAGCATGCTCGATCTTTTCCGGGAAGTGATCAAGGGCAATATCACAGATTATGAAATTAAAGATCCGATCAAGCTTGAAGAGGTGGCGGCTTCCATCGGCATTGAAGTGGATGGCCGTGAAATCAAGGATATTGCCATGGATCTTTATGAGGAACTGGAGCGAACCTATACCCAGGTGGAAGGGGAAATTCCCTTTGCCAAACGGGTCCCTGAAAAAACACTGGAAACCTGGCGAAAACTCGGTATTGTTCCCAGGGGAGCGATGCGTGAGATTATGGAATTGATGCATCGAAGCCATATGGGGGTGGACCAGCATTATGAAAACATCACCCGGCAGTGCAGTCGCACCGCCCTTGCCGACGGATGGGGCGGGTCGATGGTGGCGACGGAAATATCCGATATTCTTTTCGGAACGCCCTCTCCGGTCAGCGTTGAAGTGAATATGGGCGTTCTCAAGGAAGAACAGGTAAACATCATCGTTCACGGACATGAACCGAATCTGTTCGAATCGATGCTGGTGTCGGTCAATGAACCGACGCTCATCGAAGCAGCCAAAGATGCCGGCGCCTCGGGAATCAATCTCGTCGGGATGTGCTGTTCGGGGTTGGAGATGTTCGTACGTCACGGGATCCCCCATGCAGGAAATTTTATGTCCACGGAAGCTGTTCTGATTACAGGGGCCGTTGACGCAATGACCGTGGATGTACAGTGTATCAAACAGGGTCTGGCCAAGGTCGCCGAGTGTTACGGAACACCGCTCATAACCACCAACCCGCGATGCCGTATCGAGGGGGCACAGCACATCGAATTCAATGAGCACCATCCGAGTACCAGTACCGATGAGATCGTCATAAAGGCCATTTCTCGTTTTAAGAACAGAACTGCGAAAATAGAAATTCCGAGAATCGTAAACAAAGGTGTCCATGGGTTCTCCCATGAGTACATCAATTACATGCTCGGCGGATCCTTCCGAGCATCTTATGCGCCGTTGAATGACAATATCATCAACGGCAGGATCCGGGGGGTGGCCGGTGTGGTGGGGTGTACCAATCCCAGGGTAAAACAGGACTGGGTTCATGTGGAGCTGGTCAAAGAGTTGATCAAAAAAGACGTGCTGGTGCTCCAGACCGGCTGTTCCCAGGTGGCCCTGACCAAAGCCGGGTTGACCACTCCGGAAGCCGCTGTTCTTGCCGGGCCCGGATTACAGGAAGTATGCGAGACCGTTGGCATGCCGCCGGTCCTTGGCATCGGTGCCTGCGTCGACAACAGCCGAATTCTCATTGCAGCGTCTGCCATGGTGAAGCAAGGCGGTTTGGGGGACAGTATCGCCGATTTGCCGGTCGCCGGTGCAGCACCCGAATATATGAGTGAAAAGGCCATATGTATCGGACAGTATTTCGTGGCCTCCGGCGTATACACTGTTTTCGGTGTCACCTTCCCCGTCGTGGAAGAGACCAAGTTTCACAAGCTTCTGTTCGAAGGACTTGAGGAACAGGGGTTGGGGAAATGGGGGTTCTCTCCGGATCCGTATGAAATAGCAAACATGATGATTGCCCATATCGACAAAAAGAGAAAACAGCTCGGGATCGATAAGGCCAGGGAAAGAGTCCTGATGGATATGGCGGATCGTCGTGAAATGGAGGCGGCGTATCAGCACGCCTAACCCGGAAAGATTCCTGTAAGACCCTAATTGAGCGAAGAGGGCTCCCTTTCGGAGCCCTTTTTTCATTGCCCGCCGGGCATGGTTTCAGGATGATCACTTAAAAACCGGTATAGGGTGGCCCGACCTACGCCGAGCAACCGTGAAGCTTTTGCTTTGTTACCGCCGGTTTTTTCCAAGGCCGATTTTACGATTTCCATATCCAGTTTCCTCGAAGCCCCGCGGGAGGAACGGAGGACGCTCTCATCCTTGAGTTCCATGGGAAGATCTTTGGGAAAGATGGTATCGCCGCTGCAATTTACAATGGCAAATTGGATGACATTCTGCAATTCCCGAACATTGCCCGGCCAGTGATAGCCCATCATTATTGAAAGGGCTTCCTTGGAGACTTTTGGCGGTTTGCTGTCATGCATCTCCTCGGCTTCGTTCAAGAAATGTTCCATAAGAAGCGGAATGTCGTTTCTCCGCTCACGAAGCGGTGGAAGATGTATCGGAATGACGTTAAGCCTGTAAAAAAGGTCTTTACGAAAATTGTTCTGCTGAACCTCCTTCTTGAGATTCTTGTTGGTGGCACTAACCACCCGCACGTTAACGGAAGCCGTTTTTTCTCCGCCGACCTTTTCAAATGTGCCATCCTGTAAAAATCGCAAGAGTTTTACCTGCATCGGTTTGGAAAGGTCGGCGATCTCGTCGAGGAAAATGGTGCCCCTGTCAGCCAGTTCAAAACGTCCTTTTTTGTTGCGGACGGCTCCTGAAAACGCCCCTTTAACATGACCGAACAGCTCACTCTCAATGAGACTTTCCGGGAGCGCTCCACAGTTAATCGGGACAAAAGGCGCGCCGTTTCTGGGACTTTCATTGTGAATGGCGTTGGCCACCAGTTCTTTGCCGGTCCCGGTTTCTCCGGAAATATGCACCGGGTAATCATACCCGGCAACATCCCGGATCTGCTGGAAAACCGTCAGCATTTTGCTGTCTTTGCCGAGAATACCTGAAAAACTGGAAATTTTACGCGCTCGAATCGAAAGGTTCAAAAAATCGGTCATATCGGTTAATGCGGCCAGCACCCCGAAGTTTTGATTGTTTTCATCCTTCATGGTCGTAACGGACATTTTGACCCGCCGGGGCGCATTGTTTTTCGTTGTAATATTGATTGTATATTCGGCTTTATCATTAAAAACATCTTTGTTGCCGCAGAAAGAACACTGCTCACCGCACAGTGGGACGCCAAAAACGTCATGACAATCTTTTCCAAGAACTTCTTCCCTGTTGTATCCGGTTATTTTTTCGGCCTGTTCATTGAAATAAAAGATTTGTCGATTCCAGTCATGGGCGATAATACCGACGTCAAGGTTTTCTAGAATCCGTTCCAGGTTTTTCCTGTTGGATAGTATTTTTGATAGGTTAGATTCTGACATGGTGAACATTTATAAAATATCGACAAGTTTTTGTCAAATCTCTAAATTTTCATATGCTCAATTGAGATAAAAGACTATCCATATTCATACCCTCCCGGATCCCGAACCGTGTCAGTGAAAAGTCATACTTTACGGGATCATCGGGTACAAACTTTTTAAAGCCGTTGGTTATTTCAAGGGCAGTATGCATGTTCGCCTGTTTTTTTGAAGTGAAACCCAATTTAAGACTTATTTTATGCATGTGGGTATCCAGCGGAACGATCAGTTTTGACACCGGCACATCCGCCCACCCTCCGGGATCGACCCTGTCTTTTCGAACCATCCACCTTAAAAATAGGTTCATTCTTTTGCATGCGCTCCCCTTTTCAGGCAAAGCCACAAGATGGCCCGGTTTATTTTTTCCTGCGGTCAGCGTTTTTGCAAAAAAAGTCATGGCAGGGATTAAGGTCTTGTCATCGGGAGACAGGGTGTCGATAAAACACGCGTTGAGGGAACCAAATTGCACAATGACGTTCTTCGCCCCCCAGAGCAACGCCGCAAGCTGGTCTCCGTTGGCGAATCTATGGGTAAAGCCCTCAAATGCATTGCACAGGGAGGTGTAATTAGAATTCATTAAAAACCGGTACGGCGACGGTTTCATAATATCAAGCACCGATGAGACACTTTTGAGAATTTGTTTCACCTTGCCGTATGCAAGAGAAGATGCTATCAGTCCAACGACTTCACGATTCTTGATATCCGGATATGAATATAGATATTCCAGTGGATCGGGATGAACATAGGTGCGCCGATTATATCGCCGATACAAATTTTCCAGTGTAATTTTGATATTTTTCTGATGCATTTTTGTTCAGGGTTGATAAAATCGGGTTTTTATATAATCATTGGACAGATTGTTTGGCTTGTTGTTTCATAAAACAAAATTAATACATCTTTTTATGCGGCATAAATTTTGAAATTTACCGAAATACGTATCGAATTCTGATGAAAAACGAAACCAATAACACATATCGCCTTTTTTTTGAAGACAAAGCGGTCATACTTTTGGGCACAGCCCACGTATCCAAAGACAGTGAACAACTGGTGGCGGATGTCATCGAAACCGAAAAACCGGACACCGTCTGCGTCGAACTGTGCGAAGCCAGGTACCAGTCCATTCGTCAAAAAGATAAATGGCTGGACACGGATATTATTAAGGTCATCAAAGAGAAAAAATCCTTTCTGCTGCTCTCAAATCTCCTTCTGGCGTCTTTTCAAAAACGGATCGCCGATAAATTCGACATTAAACCCGGAGCGGAAATGATAAAGGCCATTGAAAGCGGTGAAGCCATCGGCGCGGGAATACATCTTGCCGACAGGAACATCCGTATTACCCTGGCAAAAACCTGGCGGGTCATGGGATTGTGGGATAAAATCAAAATTTTGTTTCAACTGCTCCTGTCCATGGGTGAAATCGACGAAATCAGCGAAGAAGACATTGAAAAAATGAAACAGGAGGATGTGCTTGAATCCCTGCTCGCAGATGTTGGAAAATCACTTCCGGTACTCAAAGATATCCTCATCGATGAAAGAGACCAATACCTGACCCATAAAATCCGGACGGCACCCGGCAAAAAGATCGTTGCGGTTGTCGGTGCCGGCCATGTGCCGGGCATTAAAAAATACTGGAACACCGACATAGACATGGCGCGTTTAGAACAAATCCCTCCCAAGAAGAAGACATCGGGCATCTTGAAATGGCTGATACCTTTCGCCATATTTGTCATACTTGTTTTCGGCTTTTATCATGGCGGGACCCATGCAGGGACGAAAATGATCACCTGGTGGGTAATGGCAAACGGTATTCTGGCAGGCCTTGGCGCCGTCGTCGCTTTGGCGCATCCGTTAACGATTCTATCTTCAGTTCTGGCCGCCCCGTTAACCTCGTTGAATCCCATGATTGCAGCCGGCTGGGTTTCAGGGCTTGTAGAGGCCTTTTCACGGAAACCGAAGGTCAGGGATTTTGAGAATTTGCCCGAGGATATTCTCTCCATAAGGGGTTTCTGGAGAAATAAGATTACCCGAATTCTTCTGGTGGTGGTTTTTACAAATATCGGCAGTTCATTGGGCACCTTTGTTGCCATTCCATTGATGGTAAAAGTGCTGTAATCCCCATCGAGTATGAACAAAATGAAACAACCCATTCGTATCGGAGCACTGGTATCGGGGAGCGGTTCCAACCTGCAGGCCATTATGGATGCGTGTGAATCGGGGGATATCAGCGGCAGCATCGTATTCATCGGGTCGGACAATCCCGATGCCGCCGGCCTCAAAAGAGGGCGTCGACCTAAAATTCCGACCTTTGTCGTGAATTATAGCGCCATCATTCGACGTTTTAAAAAAACACCCGAGACGGTAAAAGTTCCGGATGACTTTGATCTCGATGCCGTGCTTTCAAAGCAGACCCTTTTCCCGGCCGATGCCGATGCGGAAAGGGTAAAAGACTTTTTCATTACCCGGGCTGCTGCCGAGGCAAAGCTCCTTGACCGGATGAACCTGTATCCGTTTGACCTTCTGGTGCTGGGGGGGTTCATGCGGAATTTGACGCCGTATTTTATCGACAGGGTCAATACGGTACCGGACCACCCACGAATAATGAATATCCATCCTGCCCTGCTTCCGGCGTTTCCCGGTATTGACGGTTATGGGGATACGTTTCGCTATGGATGTAAGATTGGCGGATGTACCGTACATTTTGTCGATTACGGCGAGGATTCAGGTCCGATTATCGGTCAAAAGGCTTATGAAATCTTCGAAGATGACACGCTGGCGTCGGTCCGGGAAAAAGGCCTAAAGCTGGAATGGGAACTTTACCCGGAATGTGTCAAGATGTTCGCCGAAGGCCGTCTCAAGAAGATCCGGAAGACCTTCCCACTCAAAGACGGGGAAAAAATGCACAGAACTGTGGTGAAGATATTACCATCGCCAAAAAGATAGTTTGTGCAATATGAGAAGATTATCGTTCAAGTTTTTTATTTTGGCGGCTATGCTGCTGGGATTGCCGATGTTGGGAATTCTTCTGGCCGGCCATCCAATGGCAAGATATTTGGAATTTCCCCCCGAAAGTCGGTATGTTCGCCATGCACCGTTTTCATGGGTTGCGTTTGCCCTTTACACACTTTTCATCGTTGCGGTAATAACTCCCCTCATTTTAAACGCTGCAAAATCCTTCAGGCAGATTAAAATTGAATCTTCGCCGACCCGGCCTTTCCCCTGGTGGGGATGGCTGGGTGTTGTCACCGGCACCGTTGCGTGGGCATTGGCATGGACCCGCTTCCCCTGGTTTGCCCGATTTCAGCCGCATACCTTTACGCCGCTGTGGCTTTCATTTGTCCTGGTGATCAATGCACTCTGCCATAGACAAACCGGACGCTGTATGATGCGCCATCGCACCGGATTTTTTCTTCTGCTTTTCCCCGTTAGCGCTGGATTCTGGTGGTTTTTTGAATACCTGAACCGGTTTGTTCAGAACTGGAGCTACACCGGTGTCCGTTACAGTTCCTGGGCGTATTTCTGTTATGCTACCCTCTCCTATTCCACCGTACTGCCGGCGGTTCTGGGTGTCCAAGAACTGATTCAAAATGTATCCTGGATCCGGCGGGGATTGAATGACTTCAAACCCTTTGGATGTGCACATCCCAAAATATCGGCCCTTGCCGGTCTCATGATATCTGGTGCCGGCCTTGCCGGCATCGGTGTGTGGCCCGATTATCTTTTCTCTTTGCTGTGGATCTCTCCTTTAATCATCATTGTTTCACTTCAGGTTCTGATGGAAGAGGGGCATGTGCTGTCAGACATGACCCATGGAAACTGGCGTCTGATAATATCTTCTGCGGCAGCAGCTCTTTTTTGCGGTGCATTCTGGGAAATGTGGAACCACTACAGCCTGGCCCGGTGGGAATACAGCGTTCCGTTTGTGGATCGGTTCAAGATATTTGAAATGCCGATTTTAGGGTATGCCGGATATCTCCCGTTTGGACTGGAATGTGCCGTAATCGGTCAGTTGCTGGAACAGGCGATGAAATGCGACACCCCTGTATAAATCGACCCCATTTGGCTGTTTAAAAAAAATTGTTGCATTTAGAACAGAACATCTTTATATGACGCAACTGCACCATCATGTGGCTGGAAAACTTGCGTATAAATCCATTCAAGAACTCGTTTTCGGGTTTTTACGTCATACCGCCATATATTGATTTTTTCTATTGACACATACCAATATATTGCGATATTGGGCAATAAAATGTCCGAAAGGTTTCATCCTGTCACTCCTGGCGAGAAAAATCCATCTATACCCCAGACCGATGGGTGTAATTCTATAAGGTAGTTACACTATGTCCAAGAACATCGGATTTATTTCAACCCGATTTGCAGGCACAGACGGCGTCACGTTGGAATCGAGCAAGTGGGCTCAAGTCTTTAAAGAAAGCGGACACAGCTGTTTCTGGTTTGCCGGAAAACTGGATCGGGATCGCGACAAAAGCCATCTCATTCCGGAAGCCCATTTTCAACACGAGAAAAATCGATGGATCAATGCCCAGGTCATCGGCCAAAAAGGACGAAAACCGCCGGTAACCCAAGCCATTCATGATTTAAGATCGCGGTTGAAAGTTCATCTCCATGAATTCATCGATTCCTTCAGGATAGACCTTCTGATTGCTGAAAATGTCCTCACCATACCCATGCACATCTCTTTGGGACTTGCATTGACGGAAATCATTGCGGAAACCCAGATCCCCACCATATCTCACAATCATGATTTTTACTGGGAACGAGATCGTTTTTCAATAAATGCGGTCAATGATTACCTCCGCATGGCCTTTCCGCCCAATTTGTATAACATAAAGCATGTGGTAATAAATTCCAACGCCCAGGAACAGCTTGCACTCCGCACCGGAATTTCATCGACAATTATTCCCAATGTTCTCGACTTTGAGAACCCGCCCGGTATGGATGTCGAAGGGACCCGTGTTTTCCGAGAATCTATCGGACTCAAACCGGATGACCGGATGATTTTACAACCCACCCGAATTATTCAACGCAAAGGGATTGAACATGCCATTGAATTGGTTAAAAAACTGAATGACCCCCGCAACAAACTGGTGGTATCTCACGAAGCAGGTGACGAAGGGTTTGAATACGTGGAATGGTTGAAAGAATATGCCTTCGAGCATGACGTTAATCTTAGATTGATACCCACCAAAATCGCAGACCCCTGGGGCAACAATGGAAACGGTAAGGCGAAATATTCTCTCTGGGATGTCTATCCTTTTGCTGATTTTATTACATATCCCAGCCTGTATGAAGGATTCGGCAATGCGTTTCTTGAAGCCATCTATTTCAAAAAACCCTTGCTGGTCAATCGATATGCAACGTTTGTCAAGGATATAGAACCCCAAGGGTTTGATCTGATTGCAATGAACGGGTTTCTTTCCAGAAAAATCGTTCAAAGCGTAATAGAAATTCTGGAATCTCCTGAAAAAAGAGAAAAAATGATCAATTACAATTATGATGTTGCAGCCCGGCACTATTCTTATTCAATTCTCCGGACCCGCCTCAACGCTATTTTGAGCTACTTTTTTGGGGATTCTGCAAAACACATCTCCGGTAACACCTCATTTTTAAAACAAGAAGACGATACGTATCCATTTAGTTTCGCAAAAAGAAGGGCACAGCAATCTTACTGACGATCCCCGGCTACATCGAGTCCCGGCACAATCTATATTTTTGTCAGCGTATAGCTGCGGCGTCCAAGGCCCAGGCTTTCTGCATAATCCAGCTGAAGGGTCCAGTCCACCTCGGGATAGACCCCTCTGAACTTATCTTCACCTTTTTCGGTATTGATCTCAAGGCATGATTCCGGAAGCGCCTGCTCCTGATTCACAAGATCTACGGACGCCTGGTCAATGGCAACCGCATCTTTTGAAGCGACAATACCGATGTCCCTGACGATGGGCGCATCATTGTGGCCGTAGCAGTCACACGCCGGTGATACCTGGGTAATGAAATTTACAAACAACGTCTTATCCGTTTTATTCTTTAAAACCCCCATGGTGTATTCCACCATATTTTCCAGAAACACGGGGATGGCTTGATTCCACTCAATCTCGATGGCGCTGTTGGAACATATGAGAATGCATTCCCCGCACCCGATACACTTTTTGGCATTCAGGACCGCCTTTTCTTTTTCCAGTGAAAGGGCCTTCTGAGAGCAGTGACCGATACAGTCCCCACAGCCGATACATTTTTTCTTCACCACTTTGGGCGCAACGGTCGAATGTTGTGCCAGTTTGCCTCGACGTGAGGCGCACCCCATCCCCAGATTTTTTAGGGTTCCCCCAAAACCCGATAGTTCATGCCCTTTGAAATGGGCCACGGATATCAGTGCATCAGCTTCGACGATATCGGATCCGATGTACACCTTTTTAAAATTTTTCTGGTTGACGGCAACAGCCGTTTCGGTTTTGCCCCTTAAACCGTCGGCAATGACAATGGGCGCATCCACGACAGAATAGGCAAAACCGTTTTGGATCGCTGTGCTAAGATGATGCGGCGAGTCGCTTCGCGTCCCCGAATAAAGCGTATTGGCATCGGTCAGGAACGGATAGCCCCCGATCCCCTTGATCGATTCCACGATCTTGCGGATAAATACGGGCCGGATAAAAGCGGTGTTCCCCTTTTCTCCAAAATGAAGCTTCACCGCAACAAGATCCCTTTCCTTGATGGCTTCAGAAAGGCCGGCGTTGCCCAGAAGCCGTGCAAGCTTTTCAACGAGGCTTTC
>JAQYVT010000092.1 GCA_030145345.1 Desulfobacterales bacterium | reverse complement strand
ATCTCCCATGCCACGGGGCCGAGCTGGCGCCACTGGTTGGGAACGGACTTTATCGGTCGCGATATTCTGTGCCAGCTTTTGGCCGGTGCCCGCATTGCGTTTATGGTCGGGATCTCCGCAGCATTCATGAGCATATTCCTCGGTACGCTCATTGGCATGATTGCCGGCTATGCAGGCAAAATTGTGGACACACTCCTGATGCGCCTGGCGGATATGATTATGGTGATGCCGACCCTGCTGGTGGTGCTGATTTTGTCGTCATTGTTCGGGCAGTTAAATATCTGGACCATTGTTCTGCTGATCGCCCTGTTTCGCTGGCCGGGAGTTTCCCGGGTGATCCGGGCCCAGACACTCTCTTTGAAGGAACGGCCGTTCATCGAAGCTGCCAGAGTGACCGGAGCCTCCCATTTCCGAATCATTTTCCGTCACATTATGCCCAATGTCCTGCCCCTGTCATTGTTGTACATGACGTTTCGTGTCACTTCGGCCATCATCATAGAGGCCGCGCTGGCATTTCTGGGGTTCGGAGATCCGAGCACCGTCAGCTGGGGCATGATGCTGCAATGGGTATGGAAAACCGGGCACATGTTTCAGGCGCCTTACTGGCTGCTCCCTCCCGGCATCTGTATTTCATTGCTAACCCTTTCATTCTATATGCTGGGCCGCGCCATGGAGGAAGTGCTGGATCCCAGGCTTCGGAAGGAGGTGGCACAAGAATAGAATGGCACTGTTGGCGGTTGAAAACTTAAGTGTCGGGTACCATACCCGAAAAGGCTTCCTAAAATCGGTGCAGGGTGTCTCCTTTTCCCTGGCTGAAGGCGAATCCCTCGGCCTTGTGGGAGAATCGGGCTGCGGCAAAACGACCATTGGCATGTCCTTAATGGGATTGCTCCCGGAAAATGCCGCTGTCACCGGCGGGAAGATTCTGTTTGAAGGCACAGATTTGCTTCAACTGTCGAAAACGGAGATCCGACAGGTTCGCTGGAAAAAGATTGCCATGATTTTTCAAGCGGCCATGAATGCCTTGAATCCGGTCCATCGGGTCAGTGAGCAGATTGCAGAGGCTATTTTGGCCCACCATGCCGATATCTCTGAAGAAGCCGCCCTGAAACAGGTTGAAAGCCTCTTTCAGGTGGTGGGGATCCCCCCAGACCGTATGAGAGACTATCCGCATCAATACAGCGGCGGCATGAAACAGCGTGCCATTATTGCCATGGCGCTGTCCTGCAATCCGTCTCTGATCATTGCAGATGAGCCCACCACGGCCCTGGACGTCATTGTGCAGGATCAAATTTTAACCGCCATCAAGGATTTTCAAAAAAGACTGAATATCTGTCTGATATTCATATCCCACGATATCGCGGTGGTGGCAGATGTCTGTGACAGCATTGGCATCATGTTCGCCGGCCAGCTGGTGGAATACGGTAACGTGAAAGACGTTTTTGATACACCGATGCATCCGTATACCCAAACACTGCTGGCCTCGTACCTGACGTTGGACAAAGATTTCGTTCAATTAAACTCTAATCCAGGCAAAATTCCGGACCTGATTAACCCCACAGCCGGATGCCGTTTTTCCGAACGGTGCGCCCTTGCAGACGCCGCTTGCAGTCTCAACACCCCGGAATGGGTAGAAATTTCGCCGACGCACAAGGCCCTTTGCAGTCGGTTCAAATGAGAAAGATTTTGTAATGAAAGACCCGAACACCGTTATCGTACAGCTGGAACGCATCTCTAAAACGTTCCAAACGAGGACCTCTTTTTTAACAGGCCCCCCAAAAGGGGTTGTGGCACTCAACCGGGTGTCTTTTGAGATATTGAGAGGCGAAATTTTTGGTCTGGTGGGCGAAAGCGGCAGCGGCAAAACCACAACCGGCCGTCTCATGGTAAAACTGGAAACCCCGGACAGTGGAAAATTGTGGGTGGACGGAAACGACATTACCCAGATCAAAGGTAGAAACTTGAAAAAATTTCGCAGGAAGGTGCAGATGATTTTTCAGGATCCCTACCAGTCTCTGAATCCTTATCTTTCCGTGTTCGAGAGCGTTTCAGAGCCCCTGATCGTCCACAACGTGGGTGATTCGAAAACCCGTAAGGATAGGGTCCGGCAGAGTCTGCATGCTGTGGGTCTTTCCCCTCCGGACGACCTTTTTTACCGCTACCCGCATCAGATGAGCGGCGGACAGCGTCAGCGGATCGCCATTGCCCGGGCCATGGTCCTGGAACCGGAGTTCGTGGTGGCCGATGAACCCACATCCATGCTCGATGCGTCAATTGCGATTCATATTTTTAATATTTTGTCAGAATTGCGGAAAAAGTTTAAGGTCACCTTCCTTTTTATCACCCACAGCCTGGCGGCCGCCCGCTATCTATGTGACCGTATTGCCGTGATATATAAAGGCGAGATAGTGGAGACAGGCCCTGCAGAAGATATTATCCAAAATCCCCAACACCCGTATACCCAGGCGCTTATTCAGGCGCATCCTCGATTCCGGCATGCGATAAAGAGAAACATTACCCGTTCACGTCGTACTTGAGCTAGTGAAAGTTCCAAATAACAAATTTCAACTAACAAACAAATTCCAATGACCAAAATCCCAAATAACAAACCAGTATATGATCTTGAAGAAAGAACATTCCAGTTCGCTAAAGCTGTTAGGCTTTTTGTAAAAACATTGCCCAAGACAATTACAAATATTGAGGATGGCAAACAAGTAGTAAAAGCCTCGGGTTCAGTGGGTGCAAACTACAGGGAGGCCAACGAATCATTAAGCAAAAAAGACTTTTTGATGAGGATGAAAATAAGCCGTAAGGAAGCCAAAGAAACCGCTTATTGGCTCAGGTTAATTCACGAGACGAATAATTTGAAGAATGCTAATGATGCCCAAAATTTGATACAAGAGGCAAATGAATTGAAAAAAATATTTTCATCAATAATAGAAAAATCAAAATAGTTTAGATCATTGGACTTTGGGATTTATTTGATCTTTGATGCTTGGAATTTGGGATTTCATAACATCCGTAAACGGTTACGAAAAACATTGTCCATGGGACAGTGATAAAAAAACACCCCGACACCTGAATTATCTAAACACCGCTATGAAGCATCTTTCATCCATTGATCCAAGATGTCCCTGTCTTTTTGATCGATGGCGGTGATCTGAAGCTGATGGACTGTTTCCCCCGCTTTTTCTTCGACGGACACTACCTTTGCATAAATATCTCCAAAACAGTGGGCATCCTCACAAAAATCGAAGACCAGCTTGATGTCCGAAAAGGGTATCAGCGGCGGCACAATCGTTGCGGTGATTGAATTCTCACCCAAGATGAGGGTCTCTCCTGACAGGGTGCTGTTGGATATTTTTTTGTCTTTCACTTTCCAGCAGTTAAAGGCCAGGTTCATGGGAACGCCCCCTTCAACAACATCCCGCACTTTTAATTCAAGATTGTAGGGCGGTCCAATTTGTTTTACGGAATAGGCCACCAGAGTTCGCTTGACGCCTTTCATCACGAATGCCTTGGGGGTTTCACAGACGACCAATTCCTTGATCAGTTTGTACGTCGATTCTCCAATGAGAACCTGTCCGCCGACGGTATTCGATTCTATGCGCGCCGCATTATTCACGGCCGAGCCCACAACCGCATATTTCATTCTCACTTCGGAACCGATATTTCCGACCACCACGCTGCCGGTGTTGATACCAATGCCCATTTCAAAGGTCGGGTGGCCCTCACGGATAAATGTGTCGTTCAGATCGTCCAGTGCATGCTGCATGGCAATGGCGCAGGCAACCGCGCGCTCGGGATCTGTTTCGCTTTTTTCAGGAACACCGAAAACGACAAGGATCGAATCGCCGATGATCTCATCGATGATGCCGTCGTAATATAGAATTATCTTGGACATGCGCTCAAGATACCGGTTCAAAAGCTGGACCATGATTTCCGGGTCCAGGGTCTCAGACAGACTGGTGAAGCCGCGAATGTCCGACATTAGGATGGTAACGGTTTTCCTTCGACCGCCGATTTTATGCCCTTCGGGGGATTCCAGAATGTTATCAACAACCTTCTTTGAAAGGTATCGGCCGAACATGTCTCGAATAAAATTGACCAAGCGCAACCGTTCTTCAGAAACTTTGAATAGGGTGGCCAGCATTTCTTTTCGTGTGTCAACGATCTCTTTGATCTCCAGCGGAGTATCTTCAGAAATATTCACATCGAACTTGGTAAAATCACTCTCCTTTAAACGCAGATTCGAAGCGGAAATGGCCTCAAGGGGCAGGATGATTTTTCTATTGAGAAACTTCCGAAAGGTCAACATGACAAAAAGAATAATGATGGCAATCAGCATGGAGATCCTTACGGCATACCAAAACAGGTCCACCGGCTGTGCATGGTGATCCGTCAGATATCTATACACCAGAGACCATACCAGAAGAATGCTTTCAATGATCAGAATGCGCCAAAAAATCCCTTTTAAAAGAATTTTCCGGACACCTTCCCCACCGTTGTTTGTCGATTTAACCGTATTATTTTTGTCTGTTGTTTTTTTCAACGAGCACCTTGTTTTGAAACCTTTTTTGTTAACGACCTATCTTGATCCCAGTTATCTCAGAAAACCACTCGGACAGTACAGGCTTTTTAAAAAAGATTATCCATTCCGCTCTCCGAGGCGGAGGCTGATCTATATGTTTACAATTAAAACGCCCCGAACCTTGGTTATCTTCTCCCCAGATAAACCAGGCAAACGCCCCCAAGCATCAGCACAAACCCAAATCGTTGCAGGGCCTTATCCGGAATTTCAAGAACTTTTTCTATAATAAATTTCATTTTTTCAGGAAATGCAAAATACGGAAGTCCTTCCACCACCATCACCATGCCCACAACACACAGGAAAAATTTCATCACCGTCCTCTTCTCAATTGCGCATTAAACATTTTTTATAAAACTTCATCAAGGGTTTTGTCAAAATAAAAGACCATAGTAAGATTTGACAAACTCGTAAAAAGTCTTTTGTGAGCGATATCTGATCATTTGGGGATCCAGTGTTTCAAGCGGTGATGCGTTAAAAATTTCAAACTGTTTGAGGCGCTTGCGACGCGTTCTTGAAATTTAGCAACACAGATTGAAACGCCCCCAAATGGTCACTGAGCGAGCAAAACGGACTTTTTACGAGACCATCAGATTTAAATCCGTATCAAATCGGTCAACCCAGTTTAACTATAAACGGATATACGCCGGGGCAAGCACATTTGAACTGCAAACTTAGAGATTTATTGCGAAAAAAATCTGGCTTTTCCCATGTGAAGTTTCCGAATATGCCTGCCCTCGGACATATGTAATTATGGCTTGACTAATTTTTTGCAATCGTTCAAAATTCAAAATCCAGCAAAAGGATTGCATGAGACCGCGGTACAACCCGTCAAAGATGGAAATTGTTAACCAGGATTGATGATCTCGTAAAAAGTCATGAATTAAACTATAGATGGCTAAGTAAAAAGGTTTATATACAAGGCGGAGTATTTTTTCAGGAACGAGGCCATACATGTAGTATGCCGAGTGTCTGAAAAAATACTACAACGCAGTAGATGGGACTTTTACGACGCCATCAGAATTAAACATGGAATATGAACCGGTAATAGGGCTTGAAGTTCATTCTCAGCTCAAAACAAAAACCAAAATTTTCTGCACCTGCTCGACATCGTTCGGAGCGGCGCCCAACACCCACACCTGCCCCGTATGTCTGGGCATGCCCGGTGTGCTCCCTGTCCTGAATAAAAAGGTGGTTGATTACACCCTGCGCATGGCCGTTGCAACACACTGTGAAATCAACCGGGAAAGCAGATTTGCCCGAAAAAACTATTTCTATCCCGACCTTCCCAAAGGATACCAGATTTCTCAGTACGAACTGCCCATCGCCCAAAATGGATGGCTTGAAATAGAACTAAACGGCCGGAAAAAACGGATCGGTATTACCCGCATTCACATGGAAGAAGATGCCGGCAAATTGACCCATGATCCTGACCGCCCATTGAGTATGGTCGATTTCAACCGAACCGGCGTACCCTTGATGGAGATTGTCAGCGAACCGGACATCCGATCTCCTGAAGAGGCCGGTGCGTATCTCCGACAGCTGAGGTCCATCGTGCGCTACCTCGGCATCAGCGACGGCAATATGGAAGAAGGGAGCTTCCGGTGTGACGCAAATGTGTCCATCAGACCCAAAGGATCCGGCCCCTTCGGGACCCGGACGGAATTAAAAAATTTAAACTCCTTCAAGCATGTTGAAAAGGCGATTTCGTTTGAGATCCACCGACAAAAGGAAATTCTGGAAGACGGCGGCCAGGTGATTCAGGAAACCCGATTGTGGGACCCGGACAAAAACAGATCCACGTCCATGCGGGGCAAGGAGGAAGCCCATGACTACCGCTATTTTCCGGATCCCGACCTTTTGCCGCTGGTCATCGATGATCATTGGATCGATTCGATCAAAACGGCCATTCCTGAACTTCCGGATAAAAAAAAGAAGCGGTTTATGGATGAATACGCGCTGCCGTCATACAACGCCGAACTTCTGACATCGAGCCGCGAGCTTGCGGATTACTTTGAGGCCTGTGTAGAAGCCTTCCCGAACCCCAAGCAGGTCAGCAACTGGGTCATGGGGTCTTTGCTGGGTCTGTTAAACGCCCAGGGCATGTCCATTGACGCGTCGCCGATTTCCCCCGAAAATCTCTCCCAACTTCTTAAACTGATTGACCAAAAGATTATCAGCGGTAAAATCGCCAAAACCGTATTTGAGGAAATGGCACACACCGGCCGGCCGCCCAAAGAAATCGTGGCGAAAAAAGGGCTGGTTCAGGTTACCGATGAATCGTCCATAAGATCGGCGGTATTAACCGTTCTCCATCGGTGTTCAAAGGAAGTGGACGATTATAAAAACGGCAAGACCAAGCTTTTCGGATTTTTCGTCGGCCAGGTGATGAAGGAGACCCAAGGGAAGGCCAATCCGAAAATCGTCAACAAAATATTGAAAAACCTGCTCGGCGAATAGTGGGGGTGCCCTGGGTGATGATGCACCTCACACCTTAACGGCAGGGAAAAAATTGAAGATTTTTGTAAAACATATTTATCGGCTTACGTCTAAACAGCCTAAGGAGGACAGTTTTTGAAAACCACATGTTACACAACCTTCAGGATATTTCTTCTTGGAATCATAGTTTTTATTTTCATTTTCGGCATCCAAGTCCATGCAGCCGCCAAACCGGTTCAGGTGGCGGTTGTCCCCTTTAAGGTCCATGCGGAAAAGGATCTTTCTTTTTTAAGAGACGGCATCGTTGATATGCTCTCATCTCGACTCTCCTGGGCGGACAAGGTCACGGTAGTCAACAGCCAGGAGACCCTAAAGGCCCTTAAAACGGTTACCCGTCCGCTAAATGAAATCAAAGCACGGGAAATGGGGACCAAACTGGACGCCGACTTTGTTCTGTTCGGCAGTCTCACGGTTATCGGAAACAGCACGAGCATCGACGCAAAAATGGTGGATGTTTCCGGTGAAAAGGAAACCCTCTCTTTTTTCAACCAAAGCCAGGGGATGGACCAGGTGATTCCCAGCATCAATCTTTTTGCATCAGACATCAATGAAAAAGAGTTCGGCCGTGTTATGCCCTCCCAGAAGGCGCCGGCAGCGTCTCAGGCCCAAAAGACCCAGACACTTCAGGATCAGCCTCAAACCGATGCCCGAGCCCATCCGGAAAAACTGATTGTCGGCGGATATGCCGGCGGTGAAACCCAGGACACCCAAAATGCCGCCCCGGGCTCCGCTTTTATCGCCACACAAATGTCCCAAAGCCAGTCGGCTCAATTCTGGAAAAGCCGAAATATAAAACAGCGGATCACCGGTGTTGCCTTGGGAGATATTGACAAGGACGGCAAAACAGAGACCGTCATGATTACCGATCATTCGGTTGAAGCCTACCGGTTTGACCATAAACGCTTCTTGAAAATAAAAACCATGGCCGAACGGTCTCATGACTATCTCATCGGGGTTGACGTGGCGGACATCAACGGCAACGGATATCCTGAAATTTTTGTTACCGCACTGAATCCTTCCAGAGAGTTCGTCAAATCCTTTGTGCTTGAATTCGACGGCCAAACCTATATCGAAATCGTTCAGAAGAGCAACTGGTATTTTAGAACTGTTGAAACGCCGGAACGGGGCAGAATTCTCTTGGGTCAAAAACAGGGGATAAACAGTCCGTTTGACGACCGAATCTATGAACTGGTCTGGCAGAATTCCGAATACGATGCGGCCGAACCGGTCATGCCCCCCCGTCGGGCCAACGTACTGGGCCTTGCCTCCGGCGATGCCCGGAACGACGGCACTCAAGTGGCCGTGGTGTTCGACAAACTCGATTATCTAAGGATATACGATTCAAAGGGGGGCGAAATATGGAAAGACGGAGAGCACTCCGGAGGAACACCCCGCTATTTTCAGATGCCCAACCTGGGCAGCAAAGACACGGAGAACCATGCATATTATCCCATGCGAATTCTGATTCGGGATATTAACAAGGACGGAAAAAATGACGTGATTACCGCCAAAAACTACCGTCTCAGCCAAATCCTTTCCGCCAGAATGTTTAGACACGGAGAACTGGAAATCCGTTCCTGGGACGGAATCGGGCTTGCCGTGCTCTGGCGAACCCGAAAACTTTCAGGCCATATCAGTGATTTTGCCATCGGCGATTTTGACAATGACGGTGCGGACGAACTGGTGTCAGCCCTTGTTATCAAGACCGGAGCTGTGGCGATGACAACCCCGAAAAGTGCGCTGATTGCCTATGAACTGAAATAGTCGTTGGGAACTTGTCACTGGTCATTGGTCACTGGTCATTGGGACAAGTTTTTAAATCAAGTAATGCAACCGCATCTTTTGGGATGTTTTTATCTGATTCCAGCAGCGGGGGGTCAAGGGGCCAAGGATTCCAGGCTTCAAGTGAATGCTTAAGAATTAGAGAGAGCTGAAAGCTTGCCAAAGGTCGTGCAGACGCGGAAAGGGTTCAAAACGCAGAACCCGGATCCCAGAACTGTCAATAGATAGAATCCCACTAAACCCATTACACCAACGCTCCAATATTCCAGCTTAATCGATTGAGATTGGACAGCCCTTATTTCTATCGGGGCAGAGGCATGGCCCTTCGAAGATTCCCCGTCGCGGGGGAGGACCAGGCTTTTCAGAACCAAATAAAAAAACCCGGAGCAGATGCCCCGGGTTTTTTTGTTGTACGTCAACCTGTTAAGACAGGATTACTTGAAGTCGATCCTCCAGAAAATACCAATAATGGTGTCATCGCCATTGTCGCTATCAACACCGGCTGTGGTTGTCTCCTGATTGTCCTGAAAGATGAATTCCGGGATAATATAGAAACCAGGTGCCACGGTGTATTTATACAGTAACGCAATCGCCTGTGTTTTATCTTCATATGTTCCGGGAAGATCATATTCGGAGTTGACGGTGGCATAGTTGACTTCAACGGTATTGGAGTCATTGATCTTGTATCCCAATGCCACAACACCACCCCATGCAGTGGTATCTTGCACATCAGTGCCATCAAATTGTGCATTTTCGTTAATCGCGGTCCAAGCACCGTAGTTGCCGCCGTTCTGCCGGTAGGTAAGTGCAGCACCCAGATAGGCCGGGCCGAAATTGAACTTTCCGCGAACACCTGCAACCCAAGAGCTGATGGTCTTGTCTTGGTCGAGTGCATTGACAGCTTTATAGGTCTGGTAGCCGCCGATAAAGTTGAGCACGCCCCAATCCGCCTTCAGATCATAACGGGCTTCGATTTTGGGAAGAATTACATCGACATCTGACGTATATCCAGGAAGGCCGCCCTTGCTGGTATCCGTCTGCAGGAATGCGATCCTAAGATTATTGATGGTGAACCGCATCTGGGAGGTACGCGCCACTGTGATTCCGATACCGCCGAACTGCTGAAGACCGCCGGAATAATAGTTGATTCCGGAGACCGGAGCGTCATACAGCGGATAATTCTGACCGACCAGGAACTTCCAGGAACCAAAATCGTATTCGCCCCAGAGAAGTCTCAGTCTCAAATTCCCAAGCTCGGAAGCGCCGGAGCTCCCTTCGATGTCACCGGTTACGCCTTTGCCGCCGGCTCTGGCATCCATTTCAAACTTGCCGGTGATTTTATCGGATTTAAAATTGGCGCCAAAACGGGTCAGATGTCCCATCCGCCATTCAAGATCGCCGTCAGTAACAGCCCCCGGGCCCCCCGGATCAGAATCTTTATAGTAGGATCTGAAACGGGCGCTGCCGTACAGACTGACATCGGCCATGGCGGTTGCGACAAACGAACCCACCATTGCAATCGCTGCAACAAATATGATAAATTTCTTCATCTTCAATTTTCCTCCTTAATGGAATTGAATTTACGTTAAACAACTTAACCTAATATTTACCTAATAATTTCCGGTTCTTCTTTTTGCCGATGCACCTCCTTTCTCCGCGCAGTAGATTCCAACAGGAAAATTGGCCTCCAATACGCTGAATTATTTCCAAATATTCCGTCTGTATCTGTACAGACAGAACCTTTGAAATCCAATTACCAGTCCATTGTTGAAATGTCAAGGATCTTTTTTGACAAAACAATCCCGAAAACACGAAAAATTGTAACAGCTTAGACTTATAAAATCCAATTTCTCAATACGGTTTTATATGGAAAAATACAGGTGTTTTTTGGGTATCATGGGCTGAGAATTTTATGATGTCAAGTAAAATTATATATAATTTATATATAATTCTATTGAATTAGGATATATTGTGTGTTATTAGAACAATTTACTATATATTGTGAATATGCCAAGCAAAATTATCTATAAAATCGAGCTGTTTTCTGACAATTTAACGTTTACGGTCCGTAACTAGGCGGGTCTAACGTTCCATGGTTCACGGTTAACGGATATTAGGCTGAGCGGTTCAGGGTTCAACGTTCCGGGTTGGAGCTCGCATCCATGTGATACCGGCTTCATCGTGGTTTCAAAACCGTTCCACCCAATAGGTTATGGCAGCCACTCGGGATTTTAATCAATATGTTGACCAGTTTCAATCGGTTGGAACCCTTGAACCCTGGACCTGGAAACGATCCGTTTAGGCGGATGAATTGAACGGTTTTAAACTATTGAGGCGTGGCAAAAAGCCTCTATAATGATCAACGTTGCGTATAATGTATTTGACTTTTGGGTCATTATCTTCTAAGGCAGACATAATCCAAGTTCCTCTCAATCCGAATATACCCTATATTCTATGAAGCATCTCAAAAAACAGGCAGATTACACCCCTTACATGCAGATCGACCCCCATGCCCTGCCGGATATTAAATGGACGTTTCCCGCATTCAGTAGTGTTTCTAAACGATATATCTTTTTAACCAAACAAGTTAACAGGAGGTGTTGAAATGAAAAAGCTTTTCGTTTTTCTGTGTGTTGCAGGCCTGATTGCTGCCAGTGCGTCTCCCCTTTTTGCCGGCGGTATTGACAACAAAACCAACTGGAGCGCAGAGTACATCCGAACCCTGAACCGGAATGCGGCAACCGACTCGCCCGATATCGTGATGTACAATCCCGCCGGTGTGATGAAGATGGATGATGGATTCTACGGCAGTCTCTCCGTTCAATACATTCTCAAAGATTACACCAACAACATCAATGGCGTGGATTTTGACCAGGATGAACCTTCGGCCATACCCGGGCTGTTTTTCCTTTATAAACAAGATCGATGGGCCGGGTTCTTCGGCCTGTCCAACGTGTTGGGCGGCGGAAAAGTCGACTATGAGAAAGGGAATGTCACCTCCACTTTTATCGGTTTGGGTATCCTTCTCAACCCGGCCAGCCCGTTGTTTGGGGCTGGTTACGGTATCAGCAATCAAAAATTAGAAGGAGAACATATCGGATTGGGCTACACCTTCGGCGGATCCTTTAAAATTAACGACATATTCTCGGTTTCTCTGGGGGCGATGTATCTGGACACCCAAAAAGAAGGCAAGGGTAGTATTACGTTTGCAAATGTTAATCCTTTAGCTCCCGTTCTAACCGCTAACGTGGATTATGAGGAAGACGCCGATGGATGGGGCGGAGTGATCGGCGTGAACATTTCACCCACCGACCAATGGAATATCGGCATTCGGTATAACACCAAAATCAATCTTGATTACGATCAAACCGTTAATCAGGACAACTTTGGGGTTCTGCCCGCAGTGGGCATCACCAATGGCGGCGAAAGCACGCGCGACCTGCCCGCCATATTTGCCATAGGGGTATCCTATAAGTTGAACGACAAAATTCGACTGGAGACCAACCTTACCTACTATTTCAATGAGGATGCCGACTGGAGCGGTGATGAAGATCTTGTGGATAACGGCTATGACCTGGGGCTCGCCCTTGAATACACCTTTAACCCCAAGCTTAAGGGGAGTATCGGATATTTGCACACAGATACCGGAATCGATGCCGAGTACATGCTTCCGGAGGCCCCGCAGCTGAACGTCAACACCATTGGCGGCGGTGTTGCCTATGAAGCGATTCCCGGCATGATTTTGAACTTCAGCCTCGGGAATGCTTTCTACGACAAGGATTCTTTTGTCAGTTCAACAACCGGCGCTACCATAGAATACGAAAAAAACAATTTTTTCATGGCATTCGGCATTCAATATAAGTTTATGTAAAAATAAAATCGCTTGACGATGTTATACAATCTAAAAGGGCCGGGTTTTAACCCGGCCCTTTTTCTTTGTCACTCGTCACTATTTTCTATTTACTCTTTTCTCTTTCCTATTTCCTCTTTTCTATTTTTTCAGACAATTCTTTTGAACGATTTTTCAAGATCCTTGAGGGTCATTCTAATCCAGACGGGCCGGCCGTGGGGACAGTTGGAAGGCTGATCACACCCATCGAGCTGCTCCAGCAACCCCTTGATCTCCTTATCTGAAAGCTGCTGGTTGGCCCGGATGGCGCCATGGCAGGCCATGAGCATCAGACACGCGTCAATGGCTTTTTCAAGACCGGGCGCAAAACCGATCTGGGCCATCTTTTCCACCATCTCGATGATCAGGGGTTTAATTGCTCGGTCTTTGAGAAGTGCAGGAACCGCTTTGACCACAAAAGTATCCCCGCCAAAGGGTTCTATTTCCAGACCCAGTTCATTCAGATCCGGAATCAGTTTCTCAAGGATTTTCCCTTCCCTGTACCCGAGATCGAAAGTCTCCGGGATGAGAAGTTTCTGGGCCGTGGTTCTTGTATCTAAAGACCGGTTCTTGAGGCGTTCAAAAAAGATCCGTTCGTGGGCGGCGTGCTGGTCGATGAGAACAAGCCCGTCGGCTGACTCGCAGAGAATATAGGTGTCATGAAACTGACCGATCACCCTTAAATCGCTAAACCTTTTTTTTGACCAGAGCGCCGTCTGTGTGCCGGTGGGCGTGAAGCCAAAATCCCG
>JAQYVT010000010.1 GCA_030145345.1 Desulfobacterales bacterium | reverse complement strand
CAAGAATATCCAGGACGCACGTTACAAGGCCAAACCCAAGTACAAATTCCGTTATGGGGCTGCCGGGCACAGTGTCGACACCATGTGGGTGGCCAAGATCGGAACGATGGATTTTGTCCGGGAAGTTGAAGAAAGAACCGACGGGGAAATTCGCATCGAACATCTTGGATCCAACTCCATCTGCGGTGAAATGACCTGCGCTGAAAAATGCGTCCAGGGAATCGTCGACTTTTATGTCGCTTCCACGAATAATTCATCGACCATCTGTCCGTATTTACTCAATCTGGATTGGGGCGCCCTCTGGCCGAACCGGGCCGCCCTGTATTCCTTTGCATTCGATCACCGAAGCGAGGATCTCTTCCGGGAGCCCATGCGGAGACTCTACGGCCTGGAGATGCTGTTCGGGGACTATGGGCTTCGCGGTTTTTTCATGAGCAAACGGAAGTTTGGAAAGGGCAAGCCCATTGTGGACACCCTGGCCAAGCTCCGGGCCACCGGTGCCAAGATCCGAACCACCGGCACCTATTTCGGCCTCATCAGCATGAGACTGATGGGCGTCAATCCGGTGGCGATCTCTTTTGAGGAAGTTGTGGATGCGGTCAGACAGGGGGCCATCGACGGCGCCGAAGCCTGGGAGATTCCCTTCAGCATGATCCACTTCACGGAATATACCGGCCAATTTCTGTACCTGAAATACTGCTCGGGCAACTGGGTGACCGGCATGAACCATAGAAAGCTTAAAAAAATGCCCGAGCGTCTCCAGGAAGCCATCATGGAATCGGCCTATCTGACCCAGGTCGGTGTTCTCGGCAAGGAGGAAGCCTCCATTGCCATCAGGTCCGGTGCAGACCAGGAGGAACCGCCGGTGGGCAGCGAGCACTGGAAAAACGACATCACCAACGTTCTCTGGTCCGACGCGGAAATGGATAAGCTGGAGAAGCTCATTTCACCCAAGTATAATCCGGATGCGTGGGCCGGGCAGATGAAAAAACAGAACAAGTTGTACGGGCGGGGTGATATTTTTGAGAAGATGTACGCCATTGCCCGTGAAGTTCCCCGGGGCGCCTATGCCATGGACGTTGCGCCCCATCGCTGGTGGAAGCCCAACCCGCCATGGTGGAAGGACGGCGAATGGAAACGGGGCGAAGGCTATTATGTGAAAAGTACGAAGAAAAAGACCTAATTTCGTTCTAAAAGCCAACAGCGATCGCTTCCTTACCAAAGAAGGCGGTCGCTTTCGGCCCTTTTAATGACTCAGTCGGAAAATTGTTCCAAGACATGGTAAGGCCAATGGCAAAAAAGATCTTATACTGGCTTGATGAACATATAGAAAATGTCCTGATTTTCCCGATGTATTTTTTAATGATGGCGATTATGGCCGTCGGGGTGGTGCAACGTTTTGTGTTCAAAACCTCGTTTCACTGGGCGGTTTATGTCTGTATCGCCTTGTTTGTGTGGTTTTCCTGGCTGGGGTGCTCCTGGAACGTCAAGGAACGGGCGCATCTCCGGCTGGCGGCGTTACGAAACAGACTGCCGCGTGGCGTGCAGCTATGTCTTCTGATGCTCGATTATACGCTCTGGATCGCCTTCGCGATTATTGTATCCTACTATTCTATGCTTCAGATTATTCGGCTGCATGAAGTCGGGGCATTGATATACGGCACGGAAACCATACCGAAATGGGTGGTTCCTGCGTGTATCCCCGCTTCGTTTACGGTTTTGGTTTTCAGAGTCATCCAATGCGCAATACAAGATATCAAAGCGTATATTCGCAATGAACCGCTGAAAATGGATCCAACGGTGACCATGGAATAAACCTCACCCAGTTTCCATCCATAAATGGCCCTTTTTGCCCGGATCTGCGTTCTCCGCGGGTTTCCGGCTGCGGCATACAGGGAGTATACCTCACCGGAAACCCTTGTGCGGCCTTGATCCGAACAAAAATTGCTCATTTATGAATTGGAAACGCACCGTGCCTTTTTTACAATTGTGGATGGGCACTAGCTAAACCAAATTTTATTGGGGGGAGAATGTTCGGAATACCCGAAGATGTAGCCATTTGGATCATTTCCATTATTACCGGGATTTTTTTTGTCGTTGGTGTGCCGATTTTTTTATGTGTGGCCTTCTGGGCCACAATGGCCTCGATCGCTATCGACTTTACCATCCAGAACATCGGGATTACATCCTACCAGGGCATCAGCAGTTACGCGCTGCTGGCCATGCCGCTGTTTATTCTCACCGGAGACCTTATCGGTGCCGGTGGAATCGCAAAAAAATTATCCGTGATGGCGCGACGGGTATTGGCCCCGCTCAGAGGGGGGCTGGCCATGGCTGCGGTTGCCACCTGCAGCTTATTTTCCGCCATTTCCGGCTCCAACTCCGCCACCGTGGCGACCATCGGAAGAATCATGATCCCTGAGCTGAAAGAACAGGGGTATAACGATGAATTTGCTGCAACTACCGTGGCGGCCGGAGGGATCGTGGGGATCTTGATACCGCCCAGCATCCTGATGATCGTTTACGGTTTCACGGTAAATTTGAGTGTTCTGGACCTTTTCAAAGCGGGCGTCATTCCCGGGCTTTTGGTCAGTTGCGCGTTAATGGGTGGCGCCCGATTCTGGTGCCGCAAGTATGACTGGGGGCGGCCGGAACCCTTTATAACGAAAGAAGTTGTCCGTTCGATCTGGAATGCCAAGCTCGGGATTATCGCCGTGGCCCTTATTCTAATCATTGTATACGGCGGTATTGCTTCACCCACAGAAGCCTCCGGCATTGCCGCCGCCTACTGCCTGCTTGCCGGCGTGCTGCTGACCCGTGAAATTAAGCTCAAGGACATTCCGAGCATATTTCTTTCCAGCGGACGGGTCAACGGGTTGCTGGCGCCGGTGGTCTCGGTTTCCATCGTGCTGCAGCAGGTCTTTTCCATCTTGGGTGTTCATGATGTTGTCTCTGACTTTGTCCATTCTTTTGGAATCCGTATTCTGATGATCGGCGCCATGATGCTCAGCATTGTCCTGGCCGGCGCCATCATGGAATCCATATCCGTGTGCATCATTCTGGCCCCGATCCTGGCGCCCATTGCCGTATCCATCGGCCTGAACCCGATTCATTGGGGCATCACGTTTATCGTGGGTCTGTCCATCGGCTTTATCACGCCGCCGTTTGGTCTGGATCTTTTCGTCGCTTCCGGAATAACGGGAATTCCTTATGACAAGCTAATCAAATGGGTGCCGCCATATCTAATCTTTGTATTTACCGCCTGGATTACGATCATGCTGGTCCCATGGTTGAGCCTGGTCTTTTTCTAAGATGAAAATGGCCGCGAAAGCGCGAATACTTGGGGGTGGATTCATCGGTTCGGAATTTGAAGATGAATTCGCTCGAGATTCTGATGCTGAAATCCATGTCGTAGAAATGATGCCAATTGCCACGCATCCGTTGCGCACTTCTTCTCCGACTGCCAATTTTACATTCTGTTAAAAAAACTGACGTCAAATTCATTGTCGTCTCATAACATTTCCCCCCTATTTTTTGAAATTATACCTTTATCTCAACCTGTTATAACGTTTCTATGTTGAGGGCCCATATTGGCATAACGATTGCTTTAAATGAAATTGTTTATACCACATCGTATAATCAGAGAAAATGCTCATGATGCTATTTATCTTGGCCACTTTTGTTGAACATCTATGAAATTGGGTTATCAAAGGAGCCTGTCATGTATAATAAAATACTGGTCCCTCTCGACGGGTCGAAACGAGCAGAAGCGGTTTTGCCCCATGCAGAGGAAATGGCGAATCGATATGGTGCTGGAATAATTTTTCTTCTTGTGGATGAATTGCAAGTCATGCTTGGGTGGGATGAAGTCGTGGATTTATCGAAATGTCTTGCAGAGTTCAATCAGCGAAAAAGAAAAGCAGAGTCTTATCTGGAGAAACATAAAAAGGAGTTCCAAGAAAAAGGTATTAGCGCCAATGCACGCGTGGTCCATGGCCCAGTGGTGAAATCGATATTAACCGCAGCCGAAGAAATGGATGCGGATATCATTGTAATGGCAAGTCACGGTCTTAGCGGTTTGCCCCGAACCTTTTATGGCAGTGTAACTGCAGGGGTACTACAAAAAATTGACCGTCCATTGCTGATCATCAGAACCCGCAGAGTCGAATAGGTCATTGAAAGCAAAACATCATGGACTCGGCTTTTTACGAATTCACCATTGTGACTTCTTTGAGTTGTCGAACGGAGTTATAAAAAGAGATGAGGGCAATTGGTTTCCTATCAGTTGTGACGACCGTTCTGATCTTTTCCTTCCCTCTTGCCGATGCGCTTGCCGGGGAACTTGGGAGAAACAGACTCAATACCGGCATGAAACTTATTTTGGCAGTTAGTTTTGGTTTGATTTTTGCCGCAACCGGAAAAGCCCTCGGTGTTTTTCCGGATGATATTTTTTCTATGATGGTTATTGTATTTATGTTCACCACCATTTTGCCGCCGCCCATTTTGAACGCCGTGTTAAAACGACCGGAGACAGCTTAGGGCGATGAAATAAATAACCCTGAATGCGGGTAAATAAAATCGATAAAAAAAATATTTATTTTCTTTGGTACCCATAATACAGATGTGTAAAGAATCCATATCCATAGGGTTTGGAGTTGGAAAAATTAGGAATAATAACTTTTCGAAAGGAGTGTCCTATCGACCATGAAGACGATGCCGAATCAGAATTCCACTCGCCGTATGATCCAGCGGTGGTTCCCGAACTTTCCCAATGACCGTTTAGTTGAGATCCACAGTGACACGACAGATTTCTTTCGACTGAACTATGATGATGTCGTTGTCCTTGGTGAGAGGGCCTATTTCATCCGGCAAAATGCCAAGGAAGGTCGCTTCGGGCTGGATGATGAAGAAAAATTCTGGGTTAAACGGGCTTTCGATCTGGAGGACGGGAGCCGTAAAATTATCAAGCTCGTCTTTCACGAGCGATTTAAAACTCTTATCGGAGATATCGAGTTCGAGTGTTTTCGCAGTCCCAGAAAAGAAGCACGGATTCTCGAACTTGCGGGGGACCATAAAAATTTCATGCACGGTTATGCGATAACCGATGAAAAGGGCAATATTGTTCGAGTCCTCGACTTTATCTACGGCAAACCACTTTCGATTATGGTACAAGACATCCGACTGGATCATGAAACCTATTTTCATAGGATGTTTCCGGCGATTTTGGAACGCTATATCGAGTGCATCCAGGGGATCCGATTCCTGCACGAACATGAAGAAAATCATGGAGATATCAGAAGGGATCATATTATCATCGATCGGGAAAGCGGCCATTACCGATGGATTGACTTTGATTTCAACTATCGCCAGAGGGAGAGTATTTTCAGTTACGATCTTTTCGGCCTGGGCAATATTTTGATGTTTCTTGTCGGCAAAGGCGATGTGCTGCTGTCGAATCTCAGCCGGGAAAAACATCCGGCCCTGCACCGAATCCGGGCGGATGATGCAAACATCGTTTTCCGTAGGCGCGTCGCCAATCTGAGAAAAATTTATCCTTATATACCCGAGAGTCTCAACCGAATTTTGCTGCATTTCTCCAAGGGCGCCAACTGGTTTTACGAAAGCGCCGATCAATTTCTGGAAGATCTCGAAGGCTACCGCAAGTCTGTGGGACGGAATGGAAGCTCTTTTGAAGGGCGAGACAACGAGACCGAATGCGAAACCTTCGAAGATATGTTTGAAGGGAAGGATCGCCGATGAACGAGACAGCCCACAACAATAACAAAAAATTCTTGGTTGTCGTCGATGCATCCGAAAACTCTCGCAGGGCGGTATCCCATGTGTCGCGGATGCTGGGAGGTCTCTCCGGGTTTTATGTAATTTTCCTGCACGTGATCAACCCGCCTGAAGAGGACTACTTCTCCTGCCGGTCAGAGCAAGAAGAATGGATGCAGCAGCATCGAATTGAAATTGACAGGTTCCTCAAGGGATATCGACAGATCCTTATTCAGGAAGGTTTTGATCCGAAAGCGCTTGCCCTGAAAACAACGCTTCGTTATCGTCCCTCAATAGTCGAATGCATCCTGGAGGAACGAAATCGATTGGGCTGCGGCACCGTTGTTGTCGGCAGGCATGACGTATCTCGAAGCGAGGAAATTTTATTCGGCAGCATATCCAGCAAGATTGTCAGCAATGCCAAACATTGCACGGTCTGGGTTGTGGAATAGTAATAGAAAGGGAAACAGCCATGAACCGAATTCTTACCTACCAGGTTTATCCCGCTATACCGGATTCGCTGGCCTTTTTAGAAGTGCTGTCTCGAAACCTCTGGTGGTGCTGGAAACAGGATGCGGTAACCCTGTTTCGACGCGTTGAACCGGAACTCTGGAAAGAATCCAGACAAAACCCGATTTACCTGTTGTCCAATGTCAGCCAAACGCGTCTGGAGGAACTGGCTGCGGATGACAGTTTTTTGGCCCATCTGCAACGGGTCAAAGATCGCTACACCAAGCGGGTTGTCGAAAATGTGGAACCGTCACGAGCCATTTACGAGGAAATTGGGCCGGTGGCCTATTTCTCAATGGAATTTGGTATCCACGAAAGCATCCCCATTTTCGCCGGTGGCCTGGGTGTCCTTGCCGGAGACTACTTGAAAGCCGCCTCCAACATGGCCCTGCCCCTCGTCGGCGTCGGACTGCTGTATCGCAAGGGCTATTTTCGCCAGTATCTCGATCAAGAGGGTGTGCAGCAGGAAGAATATCCGGAACTCCAATTTTTCTGTCTTCCGCTGGAGCGCGCCCGGGATTCCCGAGGCAACGAAATCACGATATCAATTGCCGGGCCTCAAGGCAAGATTCAAGCGTTTGTCTGGAGAGTCCGGGTGGGCCGCACCCCACTGTTTTTGCTCGATACGAATCTGCCTGAAAATACGCCCGAGGCCCGGGAAATTACGGCCCGACTTTACGTCGCCGAGCCCAAAATCCGATTGGCGCAGGAAGTGCTGCTGGGCATCGGCGGCATGCGGGCACTGGCAGCCATGAACATCTTTCCTTCCATTTGCCATATGAATGAAGGACATTCGGCCTTCTCCGCCCTGGAACGCCTTGCAATGTTTATGGAGAAGTATCGCATCGATCTGAAAACCGCCTTGCAAATTATTCCCCGCTGTACCGTGTTTACCACCCATACTCCGGTCGCTGCCGGTCATGATTCCTTCCCCCCTGATTGGGTCAAGCCCTGGATTCGGCCTTTGAAAGATCGCTTGGGGGCCGGTGAAGAAGAAATTATATCCTGGGGGCAGCCTGCGGGCTTCAATAAAAACGCGCCGCTTTCCATGTTCATTATGGGCCTTCGAATGTCTCAGTATCGTAACGGCGTCAGTAGTCTTCACGGCCGCACCGCCCGAAAGACGTGGGCACATATGTGGCCGGGCCGTCCGGAAGACGAAATCCCGATTTCGCACGTGACCAACGGTATTCATGTCTCCACTTTTATTTCTCAGGAAATCTGGCCGTTGTTTGAACGCTACCTGGGACCGGAATGGTACATGAGCTCCCGAAGACCGGAAAACATTAGCCGTATTGATGAAATTTACGACGATGAGCTCTGGCGGGCCCATGAGATGAGCCGTACCCGGTTGATCCGAACCTGCCGGGAATTGATGAAAAAGCAATACGAAAGACGCAACGCGCCCAAAAGCGTCATCGACAAGATCCAAACACTCCTGGATCCTGAAGTGTTAACCATTGCCTTTGCCCGCAGGTTTGCTACATACAAACGGGCTCATCTTTTGCTTCAGGACCCGGATCGGCTGGCGGCCATTCTCAACAACGAAACGCGTCCGGTGCAAATTATTTTTGCCGGGAAAGCGCATCCTCAGGACAAAGAAGGCAAGGAAATCATCAAACACCTGATTGAATTTGTCCGCCGACCGGAAATTCGGCAACGGGCGGTATTTATTGAGGGCTACGACATGGCACTGGCACGGTGTCTGGTTCAGGGCGCCGATGTCTGGCTCAATACCCCCCGAAGGCCATTCGAAGCCTGCGGCACATCCGGTATGAAAGCCGCCATCAATGGCGTTCTCAACGTCAGTATTTTAGACGGATGGTGGTGTGAAGGCTATTGCGAAGAACGGGGGTGGCGGATCGGTGACGGCGAAGAATATTTCGATTACGACTACCAGGACGCCACCGAGAGCCAGGCCTTATACAATGTTTTGGAAAATGAAGTAATCCCTTGCTTCTACGAAAAACAAGAAGGTGAACTCCCCAGGCGCTGGATTCAAATGATGAAGGCCTCCATGAAAATGGCCATGAAGGATTTTTGCAGCCTGAAAATGGTGGGTGAATATGAATCGCTTTATTATGTTCCCATCATCCACCAGTTGAAAACACTGCTGAAGAAAAACGGTCTGGAAGCCCGCAACCTGGCGCTTCAAGAACAGCGGCTGCAGAACCTGTGGAAGGACATCCGCATCGGGTTGTCGGTCCAGACCCGAAAGGGTCCTTTTCGCGTCGGGGAAACCTTTGAAGTTACGGTAGAGGTCGATCTGGGAGAACTCAATTCCGAAGAAGTCTGTGTGGAACTTTACAATGGGCACATGAAAGCGGTGGATGCGCTGGAGGGTATCAGTACGATCCCTATGACCGTCGTTGAACATTTGGGCAATGGAAATTATCGTTACGGTTGCCAGGTTCCTTGTCGACTGTCCGGCCGTTATGGATTTACGGTCAGGGCCACGCCCGGAGGTGACGATTATTTGAAATATTTGCCCCGCTTGATCACCTGGTCTTAGCCCGAAATTTTGATGAAGAACGCCAAACATAAGGGAAAAATAAAACGATACGGCCACACTTTATAGCCCGTTTGGGGTATAGGAAATATTGGAGAATTTTCCAAACTAATCGAAAAATCATTATCGCCGTTCGAGACCTGTCCTATGATTTGCGACCTCCCGGCATGGTTGAAATGGGTTTTATTACGGCCATTGAAATGTATTGTGAAGCGTTTTCCCAAAAAATATGTCCCTGCCGGACCTGAGCAGCATTGAACTGACCTGTGATATTCTAAAAATTTTCATCCCCAAAACAGCTGAAAACCACCGCTCCAGTATTATGCGCAAACTCGAAATACACAGCACCCTTGAATGGGTGCGCGATGCTGGAAAGATCGGTCTTGTCGATATGGATCTTTGGATAAAATAATCCCTCATTAATGCTCCCTGGCCTTGGATATCCCATTCATCGTATGGGGGGAATTCTCATATAGGAGATTTTCTCAGAAAAAATGAAGCTTTTGCCCTATGGACAGACCGAGTAAAGTCGGTAATAAATAATCTATAATTGTTAACAACTCCATTTATTACATAAAAGTCACATATTTTCATCGGATCGTTTTTGGGAGAAAGGCTTCGATTCCCGGCTTTCCGATTAAATGATGTATGATCAGATGGCTGGCAAAGTACGCCGGGAACCTGGATGGATGGAAACGGCAAACAAGATGGACAATAACGCAAGAAATAATTTCCCGGAGTTAACACGCCTCATTCGAAGCATTCAGAAAATAGAGGGAAACCCGGATTGTTTCGAAACAATCCACGAGGACTGTGACCATTTGGACTGTGCCTGGCGTGAATACTGCCTGAATGAATCACAAAAAGATCGATCAAAGACAGAGGGTGGTGATCTGCAGAAATGAATGCAAACGCTGTAATGTGCGATAAGACTCATTGGTTGTTCGAACATATCCCAAGAGATCATAGACGAATTTTAGTCGTTGACAATGAAAATGACAACTTGGAATTCCTCTCCGATCTGATATTTAAACTGGGATTTCAAGTTGATACCGCTGCCAGTGGTATTAAAGGTTTGAATCTGTTTGTCAAAAGCGATTACGATCTCGTATTCACGGATTTTAAAATGATTTGCAGCGATGGCTTCAGTCTGGCCTATCATATTAAGGCGATATCCCCCGAAACACCCGTTGTTATGCTGGTCGGCCAGACCAGAGAAGATCCACCGGACAAAAAGGAAGGTTGTTGCATCGACTATTTGCTGTTTAAGCCATTTGGCTTAAAAGACATTCAATACACTGTAGAGAAATTTTTTATGACACATTCGAGAGGAGACGGCGTGGATTCCCATTGCAGTTCAAAACCATGATGAAATTTTCTCCCCTTACGAAGCCGGCGTTAAATATTACGCGCCGGAGTACTAGTATCCGAATCCTCGCCTGAAGATAAGAAAAAGGACAAACCGGCCGGCATCTTAATTATGTGCGATCCAAATAGGTTCGAAAACGGGTTTCAGATAAATCTGGGATCGTTGAAAATACCAAACTCAAAGTAACTAAACCATAGGTCTCAGGAGATAACATGGATAAAAATCATTTTTTTGACGATAATCAAACAAACCGGATGCATTATGCACATGAATTGTCTGACGCGGATCATGATGTCGCGAGTATGAACAGCTTAGCATGGTTTAAATTGATCGATCAAAACTTGGAAAAAAGAGATGAGCAAAGAGCACACAAACGACTTCAGATTAGTAAAGACGCATTTGCGTTGATCCGGCCCGATGCTGCCGGACAACTCAGCGTGGCAGATAGAAGTATGGCAGAGATCGCATGTGCCGTATACCGATCGAAACCGGTCAGGTTCGGCAGAATCGATAACATAAGCATGGGTGGGCTTTCGTTTCGTTATATTACCGGCGAGGAGCGATCCCACCCATCGCTGGTTCTGGATATATTGGTGGCTGATTCTGGTTTTTACCTTGAAAATTTGACGTTTAAAAACATTGCCGATTTTGAAATGGATGACGGATTCGCGATCAACTCTTTTAAGATGCGGTTGAATCGGGTGCAGTTTGAAAGACTGGAACCGGCTGCAATGATGAAGCTGAAGCATTTTGTCGAAAATTACAATGTGTCCAGGGTGTAGAAATATATCGCTTTAAAACTAAAGGTAAATAACCCAAAGGTCGGGGAGCGTTTACCTGTTTAATCACGGTCTGGATTATGCTTTTTCCAAATCGTCTAAACCCTCCGGAGGCGGGAAAGCCTTGGGGTTAAAGGTACGTAAAGAAAAAACAGACGAGCCCTAACCCAATCAAACAGTACACGTTTTTAACAAAGATCACCATTGGGCTCATCAATAAGTTTTTATAATAAAGCCCCCACCCACCGCTCAATAAATTTAGTATACAGGGATAGAATCGAAAACGAGAAAAAGAGAGTTGTTGTGAAAAAAGCGATAAAGAATATCGGTCAGATGATGCATCATTCTGATCCACAGGCATGCTTCAACATCGATTTTTGGGATGGTGATGTCATACGTTTCGGAAATTTACCCGGGGTAACCTTACGCTTAAAAACCAAACGTTGCGCCAAAAGGATCATCGAAAAAGGTTTCTTAGGGTTTGGCGAGTCATATATGATGGGAGATCTGGAAGTAGATAACGATTTGAAGGAGCTTCTCCGCCTGGGGTTTGCCATTAATTTTGACGATTATCATTTGTCTTTTTGGCAAAAATATCGGTTTTTTATCCTTTCGCTACTAAACCGGGATACGCTACGGCGTACTCCCCAAAATATCTCTTTCCATTATGACCGGGGCAATGAATTCTATGCACTCTATCTTGACACAACCATGGCATACTCCTGCGCGTATTTTAAAAGGGAAGACGATTCCCTGGAACAGGCGCAATTAAATAAATACGAGCATATTTGTCGCAAACTATTACTTAAACCGGATGAGTCCTTACTCGATATTGGCTGTGGATGGGGCGGAATGCTCATCTATGCCGCACAAAAATTCGGTATAACCGGGGTTGGAAATACGCTGTCGCAAAATCAGTACGAGTATGCCAACCGTAAAATTAGGGAATTGGGGCTCCAAGATCGGATTGAGGTTCAGTATCGAGATTACCGACATTTAAGCGGTAAGTTCGATAAAATGGTTTCCATCGGTATGTTTGAGCATGTAGGGCAAAAATTTATCCCTATCTTTATGCAAAAAGTTTCGGATTTATTGAAACCCGGTGGGCTGGGTCTCTTGCATACGATTGGGAAAGATGTCCCGTCTGCCAGTGATCCCTGGACGTTTAATTATATCTTTCCGGGAGCCTACCTTCCCACCCTCCACGAAATCACACAGGAAATGGGGAAAGCCGGTTTTTGCGTACTAGATGTAGAAAACTTGCGATTGCACTATGCCAAAACGCTTGAAAAATGGGCAGAAAATTACGAGGGAAATGTAGCGAGAGTCAGGGAATTGTTTGACGACGCGTTTGTAAGACAATGGCGTCTGTTTTTAAACAGTGCCGCAGCCGGGTTTAAGTACGGTGAGTCTCGATTGTTTCAGACTCTTTTTTCCAACGGATTGAACAATGCTTTGCCAACAACCCGAGCGTATATGTATCATGAATAATCACTATGGGTGAATTTTGAAGAAATCAATGACGCTAAATTTCAGAATTTTTATCGCTCAGAAAGATACTCTGGGGCGTATCAACGTGTCATCGATTTGCCAGCCAGTATTGAAGAAGATAAAACAGAAGCGGTCTTTGATACAGGTATCTTAACGATAACACTTCCCAAGGTAGAGAACGTCAAGAAAAAACAGATTAAGATTAAAGTTACATAACCCGAAGGTCATTTCTTTGCAGTTACAGCAAACTCGGTTTATGAGCCATGCGGGCGAAAGACGATTTTATTTCTCAAAAGATAAAAAAGGTGAGAGGTTGAAATTCATACATTCTCACTTTTTTTATATTGGGCATTGTGGCCAACGGTTAAAATAGATTTTAAGGTAGACTAAACTGATCGAATTTGTTAATAACTTTTGTTGATATTGAAATGTGAACATACTGAAAAATGTGGTTGTTACCTGAGCAAGACTCATATTTAGGCCCGAATTCGGATAAACCGGAACCCAAAAAGAATTTTTTGGAAGAGAATTCAATGTTCCATTTGAAAAAATTGGCCCCTTTTTTCGCATTCTTGCTTTTTGCCAGCATTGCCGTGTTGCTGTGGCATAATCAAAACAGATACGAACGGGAGCTTGTCTTTCGGCATACGGATACGTCTTCGGAACAGATACGGATTCGTGTCGAAGGTCTGATGAATTCTCGCATGGCTTCTCTTGAATTACTGGCTGAAAGATGGGTTGAAAGGGTTCCGCCGGATTTCAGCCGGAAGCGTTTTCTTGATTTTGCCGAGATATTTTATTCCCATTACCCCGGCTTTATGGGAATCAACTGGATTGATACCACGGGCGTCGTTCGATGGGTTTTTCCCCAAAACAGCAATGAACGTGTCATCGATACGCCGATCTTTGAACATCAAGATTCCCGGGTGCAAAAAAAAATTCAAATACTTCACACCGGCCAAAATATCGTAACCCCTTGTGTGGAACTTATTCAGGGGGGGCTCGGTTTCAACACATTCTGGCCGCTGATCTATAGCGGTACGGTGCAAGGTTATCTGAACGGCGTATTCCAGGTTAACCAAATTGTGGACACCAGTCTGGGCAAAGACATTCTCAAAAACTTTTGGATCCGGCTCTACGAAGCGGATCGACTGATTTACACGAATGAAAATCAAAGTGACGGCAATCCGGGAAAGAATGGGTTGCGAATACTTCGAGAGGTTCAATTCCCCGGTAAAATCTGGAAGTTGGAGCTTTTTCCAAAGACGATCGTCTATCCGTCGGGGATGGCCTGGAAGGTTTCCGTTCTCATTTTTGGCCTTGTGGTTTCAGCAACCCTCTCATTGCTCCTTCATCTCCTCCTTGAGCGAATGCAAATGTATCGGCAGGCCAGAGACCATGCCCTTCAGGAAGTCACCGAACGAAAACGTGCCGAAGCGGCGTTAAAGGAAAATGAAAGGAAATTAGAGGCCTTGCTTGCTGAACTCGCCGCCAAAAACGCGGAACTCGAAACATTTGTGTACTCGGTCTCCCATGACCTGAAAACGCCCATTGTTACCATTGAAGGTTTTAGCGGTGCCCTGCGTGAAGATTTTGGAAACCTGATCTCAAAAGACGGCGAAAAATACCTGGATTATATCGGCGATGCTGCCCGAAAGATGGAGCTTTTGATTAACGACTTGCTGGAACTTTCCCGAATCGGGCGTTTAAGGGTAAAAAAGACCGAATTTCCCTTTGCCGATCTGATATCAGACGTTCTTAAAACGCTTGGACCCCAGATCGAGGAAAGAGGTATTCAGGTAAATGTTGATGAAAAGCTTCCCTTGGTTTACGGTGAAAAAAAACGATTGGCTCAGATCATGGAAAACCTGGTATCTAATGCGGTTAAATATCTTGGAAAGGAAAACCCTTCTCCACGTATTGAGGTGGGCGTCCGAGAGAACGAAGATCAAAAGGTATTCTTTGTCAGGGATAACGGCGTCGGTATTGAGGAGAAATATTTTGAAAAGATTTTCGAGGTGTTCCAACGGCTGCCGGCGGCAAAAAAGATTGGAGAAGGAACCGGCATCGGACTGGCAATTGTAAAACGGATCATCGAACACCATGGCGGCCAAGTCTGGCTGGAATCCGATATAGGGAAAGGGGCCACATTTTTCTTTACCCTGAAAGACAAGGAGGCTTGAAAATATGTATTATGAACCTTCGAACATTTTGCTTGTGGAAGATGAAGCACCGCATGCGGAACTTACCAAAAGGGCAATTCGAAAGGCAGGAAACGCAAACCGGGTCGATATTGTTATCAATGGAGAAGAGGCACTCGACTACCTTTACAATCGCGATAAGTTTAAAGATAAAGAAAAATATCCTGCTCCGGGATTGATTTTGCTGGATATTAAGCTTCCCGGTATCGATGGGATAGAAGTTCTGGCGAAAATCAAAAAAGATCCCACCCTGAAAAGAATTCCGGTGATCATGCTGACCACGTCGGAACGGGAGGAGGATATTGTCAATTCCTATGAACATTATGCCAATAGCTACCTGACCAAGCCTGTAGGATTCAAAGAGTTTGAAGATAAGATCAGACAAATTGATCTTTACTGGATGATCCTCAATGAACCGCCAATTCTTGGAAGTTGAACTGCAACAGCGGGCGTATGCCCCGCAGCTTGCTTCGGGGAGCATAACCGAGAAGGAAAAATTGAGAAGTTTTGATCGTGGAAACGTTAACGATTGTAATCATTGAAGATGAGGAAGCGCATTTCAACCTCATGAAGCGTGCCATAGTCAAGGAGTATCCATATGCTTCGGTGTATCATTTCTTGGAGGCAACCGCCTGCCTGAAAAGGCTCGATGAAATTATACCCACCGTCATCCTAACGGATTACCTCATGCCCGGCATGAATGGTATCGAATTATTGGAGATGTTAAATCAACAGAATAGAGATTTTCCGGTTATTATGATCACGGGTCAGGGGGACGAGAATGTTGCTGCTCACGCCATGAAATTGGGCGCCAAAGATTATTTGGTTAAAACGGGGCAATTTTTTGCCTTGCTGCCCAGCGTCATCGAGAAAGTGGTTCACCAGGAGAAGCTTAAACAATCCCTGCACGAATCTGAGAAAAAATACCGTCTTTTGGTGGACAACGCACCCCTGGCCATTGTGGTGAATCAGGACGGGGTTCTCAAATTTGTTAACCCTGAAGCCTCGAGACTGTCTGGATACTCGGAGGCTGAATTAACCTCAAGGCCGTTTCCTGATTTTGTCCATACGGATGATCGAACGATGATAGAGGAACTCCACGTTAATAGGATTAAAGGCGATGAGGTTCCCGCCACATATATGTTTAGAATTATCAGAAAAGACGGTAAAACAATATGGATGGAGAATAAAGGGGTTTTGGTTTCATGGGAGGGCAATCCGGGCACACTGAATTTCCTTTCTGATGTCACTAAGCGCAGGCTTGCCATAAAAAATATCCGTAACCTTTCTCACATAATGATGCAAGCACAGGAACGAGAGCGCCAGATGATTTCCTATGAACTGCATGACCGGATCGCCCAAAGCCTTTCCTCGCTGAAGATGGGCTGTGACCTTCTGTTCGACGATCAACCAAACATATCTCCTGAATTAAAAGAGAAAAAATTCAATTTATCCCATGAAATCGAACAAATCATTATTGCCGTTCGAGATTTGTCCTATGATTTACGGCCTCCCGGCATAGATGAAATGGGCCTGGTTACGGCGATTGAAATATATTGTGAAGAGTTTTCCGAAAAAAGCGGATTGAAAGTCGAATTTCAATCGGCCGGCATGCATAAATTAGATTTAGACGATGATATCAAAATCCATCTTTATCGGTTGATCCAGGAAGGGCTGAACAATATTCAGAAGCATGCCGATGCAGACGGTGCGATCATAAAACTGGTCGGCGCGTCCCCGAATATCATTCTTCGCGTTAAAGACAACGGTAAAGGTTTTGATGTAAGGGAGCGAGAGCTTGCGTTGGGAAAAGAAAAACGGATGGGACTTCGAAGCATGAAAGAAAGGGTCAACCTGCTCGGAGGCGAAATAACGATTCAATCACGCCTGATGAAAGGCACCAACATATTCATTAAATTACCTTTTAAGGAAAAAAACAGTGACTCAGAAAAAAAGCATAATAGTCATTGACGACCATCCTCTTTTTCGGGAAGGCATTAAAAGAATCATAGAAAACACCTCCAAGTATGAACTGGTTGGAGAAGCAGGCACCGGACGGCAAGGACTTCAAATGGCAAAAAAACTCAAACCCGATCTGGTTTTGGTGGACATGTCCCTGCCGGATCAAAGCGGCATTGAACTGACCCGTGATATTCTAAACTTCTCATCCGAAATTCGTATTTTGATCGTCAGCATGCATTCAAAAGTAGACTATATCGTTAAAGCATTTCAAGCTGGCGCCACCGGGTATTTGGTGAAGGAATCGGCTGCAGATATGCTTCTTGAGGGAATTGATTGTGTCTTAAAAGGCGATTATTATATGGACACCAAGGTTTCCCAGAAGGTGGTCAAAAAACTTGTTGGAATTCCTAAACACGAAACGATGGTGGCTGCTGACAGCTATGACTCCCTAACTCCCCGGGAGCAAGAGATCATGGCCTTGCTGGCTGAAGGGATGTCTACAAACCAGATTGCTGATAAGCTGTTTATCAGCCCCAAAACGGCTGAAAACCATCGCTCCAGTATAATGCGGAAACTCCAAATACACAGCACCATTGAATTGGTGCGCTATGCTGCAAAGATCGGCCTCATCGACATGGATCTTTGGATAAAATAATCCCTCCTCAATGCTTGATTCCTCGTATGCCTTATCCAACTTGTGGGGGGGAACCCTCATATAGGAAATTTCCCCAGAAAAAATGAAGCTACTCCCCTATGGACAAAACGAACAAGTTCGGTAATAGATAATTCATCGATCAATTCCATTTGGTTCTGGAAAATCATCTGTTTTCGTGCGGACCTCTTTCAAGATAAAGCTTCGATTTCTGGCTTTAGGCTAAATGCCGTGTGATCAGATAGTTAGCTGAAAGTAAGCCAAAAGTCAAAGTAGAGAAAAATGGCAGACGAGATCGACAATAACTCAAAAAATTCAAAAGACTGTTTCCCGGATTTGACACACCTCATTCGAAGCATTCAGAATATTGAGGGAAACCCGGATTGTTTTGACAGGGCAGACGGGAACTGTGATCGTTTGGACTGTGCCTGGCGTGAATTTTGCCTGAAAGAAAAATAAAAAGATCGGAAATGGAGATGGGCGGGGATCAAAAGAAATAGATGTGTTTTCTGTCAAACACGCTGCCCGAAAAACTTTTTATTTTATTGAAGCCAATGGAATCAAAATCGAAAGATGACAATTGGCACTAATTAAATGGGGCATAAATCCTTAAAACAAAATTTAGTTAGGGGGTATAATATGTCGAGCAAATCAAAACAGAAAATAAAAAATCGGAGGGTGACGTTTTCATTTGAAGCGACTGAGGCAAAAGAGGTCATCCTGATGGGAAATTTTAACGATTGGAATCTGAAAAAGCACCCCATGAAAAGGGATGAAAATGGAATGTGGAATAAGACGGTGATGCTTTCTCCCGGAAAATATGAATACAAGTTTCTGGTGGATGGGCAATGGAGAGAAGACCCTCGAAACGACCGATTGTGCCCGAACTGCTTTGGGACTCAAAACAACCTTCTTGAATTAACCATATCTTAGAACGGTCCTGACATTAAGGAGGTTTTCAATGGCATCAAATTTCCATATGTTCTCTTATAAAACCAGAGATAGTCTTCATCTACAATTAACCGGCGATTTTGATGGAACATCCGCCTACGAATTGCTCGAAACTCTAAAAAAGTATGGCAGCATTTATTATCAGATCTTTATTGATACCAATGACCTTAAAACCATCCATCCATTCGGCAGGGAAGTGTTTCAAAAAAAACTCGGTACGTTCAAACAGAAATTCAACAACTTCATCTTCATTGGAGAAAATGGACTAAAATTAGCTTAAATTAGGCGCCGTTGCATCGATTGTTCGGATTGGTTTCGGAGTTATTGTGTATTAAACGTGATTCATTATCTCTCTAATATTTGAAAGGGGGTGTTCATGCCGGATGTCAAAGCGAATGTCTTTAAAAACAGACTTTACATTTCCATAGAAGATAGGGATCAGACCAATATGTTTACATATGTTCAAAATATCGAATCCGCTTGCGGGCGACTATCTTCTGGTTTTTCTTGTCTGATGGTTTTGCGAAAAAATGGGTTAATCCACCAGAAAGACAAAGATCTACTTTTCAGTACTACAGATTTAATTTCGGCTTATGGGGCCGGTAAAATTGTGTACGTAAAAAAACCCAACGATAAAAGCAGTGTATCCTGGTTACGTCGATTTTACATTCAACCCTTTATCCCGGTAGAGATCGCGTCGAATATCGAGGAAGCCGAAGACATCCTAGATTGTAGAAAATCGGAGTTTAGATTTTCAAAGGCTTTATCAGCCTAAAGAAATATAGATAAACTCAAAGAGATGAATATAACCCCAATCGAGCGAAAGTTTAGGATGCCCCCTCCCGATGAAATAGACTTTGCCCTCGATCTGATGATGTAAGGTTAAACGTGTACGGAAGGCTAAATCTCTTGCCCAAGGAAAGGCGGCACCCATTCCGTCTTTACATCCCATATTTTGTATTGATCGGGCTATATTGTTTCAATCTAAAACTATTTAGGTGTAGATACATAAAAGAAGGAGATCATGACCAATCCCTCAACCAATCCCCGAGTTCTGATTGTGACCCCGGAAGTTACCTATCTGCCCTCGGGTATGGGCAATTTGTCCAACTATCTTAGCGTAAAGGCAGGCGGGGTTGCCGATGTTTCGGCAGGCCTTATCCGATCCCTTTTTGAACAGGGGGTGGACGTCCACGTGGCGATTCCGGATTATCGAAAGATTTTTCGTCAGAAACTACCTTCGATTATGAAAAGGGAGTTTGACGCCATCAGAAACGGACTGCCCCAAGGCAGAATCCATCTTGCCAAAGACAGGGGTTTTTTCTATTTAGACAGTGTATCCTACGGTAATGGACCCAAAAATACAAAGATTGCGCTGAACTTTCAGCGGGAGGTCATCAACAGTATTGTTCCCCGGGTTCAACCGGATCTTATCCATTGCAATGATTGGATGACCGGCTTAATTCCAGCCATGACCCGGCAAGCGGGCATCCCCTGCCTGTTTACCATCCATAATATTTACACAGAGAAGTGTCTGCTGTCCTACATCGAGGATATCGGAATCGATGCCGCCGCTTTTTGGCAGAATCTTTTTTATGAGCGCTATCCATCAAAATATGAGGAATCCCGGGACTCAAATCCGGTGGATTTTCTTGCAAGCGGTGTTTTTGGCGCGCATTTTGTCAACACCGTCAGTCCAACTTTCTTAGAGGAGATGATTGAAGGTCGACACAACCGGGTGAACCTTCATCTTCAACGGGAACTTTACAATAAACAGAGAGCCGGATGCGCTGCGGGAATTCTCAATGCACCGGACCCTTCTTTTAATCCATTGACGGATCGAGCGCTGTTTCGCAAATACAGTGCAAAAAACCATTATCTGGCCAAACAATACAACAAACTGTTTCTTCAGGAAAAGCTGGGCCTGATTGTGGACTCCCGGGCGCCGATTTTCTTTTGGCCTTCCCGTCTTGATACGATCCAGAAAGGGTGCGGGTTGCTGGCCGAGATCCTTTACGAGGTTGTTTGCAGGTATCGGGATCAAAACCTTCAAGTCGTCTTTGTGGCCGATGGGGAGTTCAAAAAGCACTTTAATGATATGGTCATGTCTCACCAGATGAACGACCGTGTGGCCGTATGTGACTTTGAAGAAAGCTTGTCGCGACTGGCTTATGGGGCTTCTGATTTTGTGCTGATGCCGTCACGTTTTGAACCCTGTGGTTTTCCGCAAATGATAGGCCCTCTGTATGGAACGCTTCCGGTGGCATACGATACCGGAGGATTGCACGACACCGTCGTCCAAATGGATGTCGATGGTCATACGGGGAATGGGTTTCTTTTTGAACACCATGATACGACGGGACTGTTTTGGGGCATCAAAGAGGCCATGGGTTTTTATAACCTTTCCCAAGAAGTAAAAAAACGACAAATCGAGCGCGTCATGATTCAAAGCGCTGTTGAATTTAGTCATCATATTACAGCGCAACATTATATCGATCTTTATGAGAAGATGTTGCGACGGCCCCTTATTAACGGTCAGAATACCCATTCCTTTGGGATGCGTAAACATTCCGGCAAAAAAAATCGCGATGCACCCAATACTTCGCATTCGAAGACATACAGTGTTATATCAGATGATTCAGATGCTCAGAATATTATCCGTTTGCCGGAAAGAAAGTTGGAATCTTTTTCATATTAATTTGCAGGCATTTTGAATCAAAGATTTATACATGAGGAAAGAAAACCCTATCAACGTATCTCAAGTATTGAAAGGAGGTGGTTTTGATGTTTGATATTAATACGTATCGAAAAGAGGCAACGCTTAAAGACGGGACCAAAATTCTTCTTCGACCCATGGTGGCAGAAGACCAAGATGCTTTGTATGAGTTTTTCAAAGGAGTTCCCAGAGAAGATTCGCGGTATTTGCGGGATGATGTTGCCAGCAGGCTTCTTGTTGAAAAATGGGCAAAAAACCTCGATTATACCAAGACACTTCCCATTTTGGCGGTAAAGAATGGCGCCATTGTTGCCGATGCCACGATCAATCGTCGACGATCCGGCTGGAAATGGCATTTGGGTACCGTACGGATTTTTGTGCATAAAGATTTTCGAAAGGTTGGTTTGGGGCGGCTAATGATTGAAGAAGTTGGCCAAATCGCTTACAAACTCGCGCTTGAAAAACTCATTGTCGAGATCCCGGAAATTAACACTGCTGCGATAAATGCTTTTAATAAGAACGGATTTTCTCGTGTTGCGGTGATACCGAATTTGGTTAAGGATCGGGAAAACAGACCGCTGGATGTGGTTGTGATGACGAAAGATATAAAACCGGCCCACGACGACGAATATGACTATGATTTCTAAAGCCGTTTTTCAGCCGCAATTGAAACTGAAAATAGAAGATTTTTTTCTCCCCTCATGGGCATTTATCGAAGTCATAAAAAATGTATTTCAAATATGGCGGGACGCGATGCCTTTCTTGAAACGGTAGGATCATACTCGAAAAACGAGATTGACAAACGGACGGGCAAGATAAAAAAACATCCCATAGATACTTGAGGGATCGGAGCGGTATAATAAAGAAAAACGCCCCGATCCTTCAGACAAGTTCTCGCCGGATCAGAAATTCCCGGTACGACAGGTCCTTTCCACCCAGGGACCCCGAAAGGTGATGCGGGGCCGGCAAAAATGGAAAAAGCACGAAATTTTAACGTTTTCGTGCTTTTGATTTTCAGACGTGTCCGGGTTAGGAAAGTTCTTCGGCAAATTTTTTCTTAAAGGCCAGTTCAACAATCTCCGCTGCATCATGGGGTTTATTGATATGATCACAATTAATGACCATATCAAACTCATACGGCACAGCATCCTTTTTCCCAAAAGCCTTTTTAAAAAATCTGCTTTGTTCCTTATCGATTTGCGGTAATTTGTCGGCAGCCTCCTTTTTTTTCACCTTAAGAATTCTGGACAGGCGGTTAATTCGATGCTCGTCTGAACAGATAAATCGAACCGCCAGAACCCGGTCTCGGGGAATGATTAAATGTGTTCCCCTCCCGACAAACAAAGTGGGCTTTATACCGGCGATGGAAAGCACAACGTTAAAAAGGTGACGGTTAAAGTCACTCTTGATAAATGATTTTTCACCAAAGAGAAGTTTTGCAAATTCGTTTAAAACGCCTGGATATCGTTCATCAAAATAGGCGACCGTTTTTTGGCTCAATTTGGCCTCTTGAGCGATAGCCTCAAGAAGTTTTCTGTCCACCACTTCATAGTCGATCTTTTCTGCTAAAATATCTGCAATTTCCAAGGCGCCGACACCGATTTTTCGAGAAAAAGAGATCGTGGGATAAATCTCCGGTTTTTTTTCTCTCCGCTTTTTTTCAATTATTTTTTTATCCAAATCTCGGAAATATTTGGCAGCCTGCTGTTGCCCGGTGGGTCGTTTTTTTTCGTACCTTCCCGGTACGTATTTTACATTCCCAATTTTTTCAGCCATAATAATCCCCCCTTTTTTTTACCCTAAAGTTGTATCAACAACAGGGTAGAGATTTATAAAAAGATAACACTATAAGCCAATCTCCTCGAATCTTCGACGCTGAAGAACCGGAGATATTTTCGTTATAACTACTGTTTTGCAACTATTATGCCATGGGGGGCTGAATGAGAAATACATGTTAACCTCTCGATTTAAAACAAATTTTTTACACTAGAAAAAAGAACGGCTTCAAAACTGCTAAAGACATCTGTCCGGTTTTTTTACATGCTGTAAAAAGAAGACAGAGATTTTTGGGTGATAAATCCTATAGGGCCAGGCACGCATTTCAGCTTTACAACCTGTAAAAAAGACTGACACTATTCTATTCCAAACTTTATCATTTTATCTCTATTTAAATATAAAATTTATATCATTACAGAAGGTTATCCAATATATCTCCAAAGGTTTTGTTTTGGTACGGTTGTTGCTTTGAAAGAGGGCAGTGGGGTTGCAACCAGAATCTAAATTGAAATGATTGTTAATAAATGTTTCAATGGAAAGGAGGATCATTATGGTGGGGATTGACGATTTTAAAAAATTCGATACATTTAGTGTTTTTTCAGAAGATCAGTTGACAGAACTTTCGAAGATTACAAAGACTATAACCTTCGAAAAGGGGGCTCAGATCTACCAGGAAGATGATCGGGCCAATCAGGTTTTTCTGGTAATCAACGGCTTGGTGACCCTCAATAAAATCGATCCAGGGGAAAAAATAGGCATTTCTTTTGAGAAAAGGGATAGGGGGGGCCTGTTTGGCGCTGCCTGCTTCATGGAACCCCGGAAGTATACGTTGAATGCTATTTGTATGCAGGAATCTGAGGTCTTGAGCATCGACGCCGACAAGTTATTCGAACTCGTTCAAAAAGATCCTGACCTGGGGTATAAATTCATGAAAGAGGTCGCAAAAATCTATTTTGAACGTTATAAAGTCGCTAAAAGGCAAATTCATGCGATGGTCAAAGCTCCCACGATTATAACTGCTCGGCCCGGGTAAACGATTTTATTGATCGTGAGAACATCGGTCTCAAAAGAAAGGAGGATCGTCATGACGGAGAGCGTTTATAAAATTATTGAGTTGGTGGGAACCAGCGCTTCTTCTTGGGAGGAGGCTGCTAAAAATGCTATAGAAACAGCATCCAAAACACTTAAAGATCTTAGAATCGCAGAGATCACCAAGTTAGACCTGAGAATGGAAAATGGGAAAGTGGTTGCTTATCGAGCCCGGGTAAATCTTTCCTTTAAATATGAAAAATAATAACAAATTATAAATCGCTTTGCGGTTCCATGCAAGCTCTGCACATAGAGCTTTCGCTCGCGAAGCGGGTGGCTTTTCCGCGCTATAAAAGGAAAATTTTATAGGTTCGACTTAATGAGGGATGGGCAACGCCGGCAGTTTAGTTCCCATCCCTTTTCATTTTGCCCGGGAGAACAAAATCCTTTCGACGAGGGGATATAATTAAACTTAGGAAAGTTAATGTGCTTATGGGTAACAACGGCATAGATTTCGAGAAGCAGGGGGGTATCACAGTATCTTAATGAAAAAGATACTTCTCTTACCGGAAAAATTAAAGGGCCTGATAACACACCTCAAGATACGGTTCCCTGAATGCGAAATCCATATCCTTTCAAAGCGGGATAAATTTTCCTGTGTCCGGTGTTGAGATTGTCCCTTAAATATCAAACTTTTTCTTAAAGGCCAGTTCAACAATCGCCGCTGCATCTTCGGGATCTTGGATGAAATCACAATTGATAACCAGATCAAACTCGTGACTCGAAGCTTTCTCAAGATTATAGACTTTTTTATAAAAATACCTCTGAGTTAAATCGTTTTCCTCTAATTTCCTTTCGATATTTTCCTCGTTTACTTTAAATATCATGGCCAAACGCCGGGTCCGGTATTCTTTTGAACAAATCAGTCTCACGGCCAGCACCCGGTCACGGGGTAATACGAGGTGTGTTCCCCAGCCGACAAAGATTGTCGGTCCTAATCCGGCAACCGCAAAAATCGTAGCGAACAGATGCCGGTTATATTCATTATCCGGAAACGTCGTTTCTTTGAAAAGGCGTGATAAATATACACTCATTTTTCCCGGATAACGTCCATCAAAAGACGCAGTTGTCATATCCATCAATTTCATTTCACCGGTGATATGTTCCAGTATCTGTCGCTCAACCATTCGACAGCCGATTTTCTTTGCCAAAATATCCGCGATTTCCACAGCCCCGACACCTATTATGCGGGAAAAACAGATGGTGGGAGAAAGTTTTTCCGGCGTAAGGGTGGTCTTTTCTCTCTTAAGCCGTTCTTCATCCCACTCCCGAATATAGCGATGGGTCAACTCAGCTATTCTCGGCTTCTTTTTCGTATAAAGCCCTGGTACGTATTCAAAATCTTTTATATTTTTGACCATTTTAGCCTCCTTTATCCAGATGCTTTGAGCCTGTTGGATATTAACCTCAACTTCGGAGTTAAATATTTTTCCAGTGATCCCACATCTGAATAATTTATTCTTAACACTGGAATGACCTCAATCCGGTGGATCTGGCGTTAAGTTGCTAAAGTTAATAGAAAAGCAAAAAATGTACCAATCGACAATGGACGGTTAAGAATCCTAACCGTTTGATTTGACGGTTTATTATTGTTTGGGGTGGAATCTCTTACAAAACGTGGGAGATGGACATGTCAGTATTTTTTACACCGTGTAAATGAGATTGGTTTGAATTTTTCATGAAGAACATCAAACATAATTTTTTGTTTTCCCTTTACAATTTGTAAAAATAACTGACAGGGGGGAATGCCAAAATTTTATAAATCCTTCATGCATACAATTTAAAATATAATAGTTACAATATTTTAAGGGGGCTCATGCATCCTTTCCTTTTTTGGCACAACTGTTGCTAATTACAATATTAGATGTACTAAAATGGAAAAATTTTAGTGCCCAAGAACCCATCCATTCAGAAACTTTCTAAAACACCCGACAATATAGAAAGGAAGGTTTTGTGATGCCCCATCAAACTCAAAAAAAAATATTGTTGCCTGTCGATGGATCTGAAGATGCCTTAGGTGCGGTGCGGTATGTAAGTAAACTTGATCCGTTTCATAATAAGAAGGTGGTTCTATTCAATGTTTTCAGTGGGATACCGGAGTCTTATCGGAATCATGATAAAGAACCTCAATTTGCCAAAGCCATCAGAGAAGTCAGGGCTTGGGAGATGCAAAAAAGAAAATCGATGCAGGAATACATGGATACTGCGAAGGAGATCCTAATTCGCTCGGGCTTTCCCGAGAACGCCGTCGTTGTAAACATCCATAATAGAAAAAGAGGAATTGCCCGGGATATCATTCAGGAAGCCAAAAATGGCTACGATTCTGTGATTGTCGGACGAAGGGGCACGGGCAGCTATAAAGAGATTATTGTGGGGAGCATCGCGACAAAAATCATAGAGAAACTGACGTTCCTTCCTGTTTTGATCATTGACAAAATCCCCCTTAATCAAAACATTCTGATCGCCCTCGACAGCTCGGAAAATGCTATGCTGGCTGTAGATTATGTGGCAAAAACACTGGGCGGCTTCGACTTCAATGTAACCTTGCTTCATGTAATCCGTGGCGCCCGGTATTTTCAGGCAGAAATTCCGGATCTTTTTTTACCCAAGGCCGACGTTGAAAGTGCTAAAAAAGAGATCAATATAGTTTTTGATACAGCAAAACGTTGTTTGATCGATGCAGGATTCAAATCAAACCAGATAGACACCACGCTGATTTTAAAGGCCCATAGCCGCGCAGGATCTATTGTCCATGAAGCAAGAGAGGGAAATTACGGCACCATCGTTTTGGGCAGAAGAGGTTTATCCAAAGTTCAAGAATTTTTTTTGGGGAGCGTAAGCAATAAGGTCATTCACACGATTCGAAACCGGGCCGTATGGATGGTGGCCTGACGCAGATGTTTTCAAATATTCTTATCGGTTGATGTCCCACCCATTGAAAACAGAAAACACGTCCGGATATCCGGGTTTCAAAAACATTTAAAATGATTCTGTGTTAGCGCAAAAACCGAGACAAATTCCTGCGGGGACAATCGGGTTAGTATTTTACACCCTAAAGAAGGGAGCGTTCGACAACAATGGGTTTTTATCCTATTTTGACGGCAGACGAGACCGCATTGCTGATAAAGGACGGGGATACGGTTTCGTTTAGCGGGTTTAGTCCCGCCGGCGCGGCAAAGGCGGTTCCGGCAGCCATCGCCGCTCATGCCCATGAAGAACATGCAAAAATGCGTCGTTTCAAAATACGAGTTCTTACCGGTGCTTCCAGCGGCCGTATCATTGACGAGGAACTGGCCGTGGCAGAAGCTGTTTCATGGCGGGCGCCTTACCAGTCGGGACCTACTTTGCGAGGGCAGATCAATCGCCAGGAAGTCGAGTATGTGGACATGCACCTTTCCCATCTGCCTCAGACCGTTGCCGAAGGTTTTTTCGGACAAATCGACTTTGCCATCGTGGAGGCCACCGAAATTACGGCGGATGGACGGGTTTATCTAACAACATCCATCGGCGCGTCTCCCACATATCTTCACCATGCCAAAAAGGTGATCATTGAACTCAACAGACATCACTCTCCCCGGCTCAGAGAAATGGCGGACATTTTCGTTATGCCGACGCCGCCAAACCGATACCCAATTCATATCTACGAGCCGATGACCCCTATCGGCGTGCCGTATGCATTGGTTGACCCCAAAAAAATAATCGGCATTGTGGAAACCGACGAGCCCGACCATGTGGAGGCGTTATCAGCACCTGATAAAATCACCGATCATATCGCGGACCATGTGGTAAAGTTTTTATTGAATGAGATGCACGAGGGCCGGATTCCCAAAAACTTCCTACCGCTCCAGGCAGGGATCGGCAAGGTGGCCAACGGGGTGCTGGCGGCTCTGGGCGACCACCCCGAAATTCCCCCCTTTAATATGTACTCGGAAGTTTTTCAGGATGCTATGGTAGATCTGATGTTTGCTAAGAAACTACTTGGTGCCAGTGCCACGAGCCTGACCATAACATCCGACAACTTGAAAAGAATCGTTGACAACATTGACTTTTTCGCCAAACGAATCGTGCTGCGGCCCCAGGAAATTTCAAACCATCCAGGGGTAATACGGCGCCTGGGTGTCATTGGGATAAATACGGCGCTTGAGATCGATATTTACGGGAATGTAAATTCTTCGCATTTATACGGAATGGATATCGTGAACGGCATCGGCGGCAGCGGTGAGTTTACGAGAAACGGATACCTGTCCGTCTTCATGACACCATCCGTAGCAAAAGGCGGGAGGATTTCTGCAATAGTCCCAATGTGTCCCCATGTTGACAACAACGAACACTCTGTTCAGATTGTCGTAACTGAGCAGGGGCTGGCGGATCTAAGAGGGCTGGGTCCTATGCAGCGGGCCGAAATAATCATCGAGCGATGCGCGCACCCGGCATATCGGGATTACCTTCGACAGTATATAAAAGATGCCAGGCCCGCTCACATTCGCCATGATCTATCCAGGTGCTTCGAACTGCATCGCAATCTATTGGAGCACGGTGCAATGCTTCCTGATTTAAAGATTGGAGATGTTTGAACCCTTTTTCCATCGGTTTGTTCAGAATGGGGGACGGGATTGGAGGGCCGATGATTTTTTATGGCGTTACGGGACTCACTGAACCCCATCGTTGCATAAATAACATGGCAAAAGGTTCGCTGGTAAATTACTAGGGCTTCACCTTCGGCGCCTGGTCGTAGTGAAACGTAGATCCCGCTTGCGGGGGATCTGCCTGCCCTGTGAAATGCGAAGCCTATTTCACCCGGGCGGCATCTTCGACTTTTGCAACGTCAGGGTGAACTCTCATACAATCTACAGCAACACCTACAGTAAGATGAATAAAAGGTTACCAACGATTGTTGTTACCGGAGCGTCCGGTTTTATCGGAAGGCATTTTGTCATCGCTGTATCCGGAAAATTTCGCTTGTTCTGTATCGCACGCCGCAGTCAAAAAGAGGCCGGTGTCCCGCATAACGATAATACACACTGGCTGCAGGCCGATATAACAAAGTGGAAAGATTTGCTGAATGTTTTTGAATATATTAAAGATCATGGCGGTGCGGATTTTGTTTTACATCTTGCCGGTTATTATGATTTCACCCAGAAAAATAACCCCGTATATGATCAGGTCAATGTAACCGGCACTCGCTATGTTCTTGACTTGTCAAAGCTGCTGGGAATAAAGCGTTTTATTTTTTCCAGTTCCCTGGCGGCCTGCAAATTTCCTCCCCTTGACGAAGCATTAACGGAAGAGAGTCCTTCTGATGCTGATTTCCCCTATGCACAAAGTAAAAGACGGGCTGAAGCAATTATTAAAGAATACGCTGAAGACTTCCCGTGTTCCATTGTCCGGCTGGCTGCGGTGTACAGTGACTGGTGTGAATATCCCATGTTGTATATGCTGCTTAAGTACTGGCTGTCTAAAAACAGGTTCATGTCGAAAATTGTGACCGGGCACGGCCAATCCGCCGTACCCTATATTCATGTTAAAGATCTTATAAAATTATTCTTACGGATTATCGAGATTTCCGAAATCCTGCCAAGTCTGAAAATATATAATGCAAGCCCCCAGGGAAGTGTATCACATAACGAGCTTTTTAAAACCGCTACAAGGTATTATCACGGACATGATGTAAAACCATTTCGAATACCAAAGATTCTGGCAAGGTTGGGTTTGGCTATGTTGTCGTTCTCGGGTTGGCTGACCGGCAAGGAGTCCATAGAGAAGCCGTGGATGGCGGAATATATCGATAAAAAATTGAATATCGATGCTTCTGCAACTTTCAATGCGCTGGGCTGGAAGCCGACACCGCGGTATCATATATTACGGCGGTTATTATTTTTAACCGAAAACATGATCACCCATCCAAACGACTGGCGGTACCGCAATGAATTGCTGCTACAAAGGGTTGCTTACAGAAAAAGCACGATGATTTACGATATTCTGACCGAATTGCGTGAATCAATCGTTGAAAAAATCGTGGCGCAAGTGATGAGACCCGAAAATGAGCGGCGTTTTTCCAATTACCGAAAAATGTATCGCGAGCTGCTTATTTGGAATGTCACTCTGAACTATCAGCTGATTGCATCAGCAGTGAGAAACAGAGACAGATCCATGATACCAAACTATTCAAAAGAAATTGCCTTTTTAAGATACAGTGAAGGATTCGAGGTAAGAGAAATCAAAGATTTGATGATTTTAACCGGAAAGACAATGGAGGCTTTTCTTCTTGAAACGCCTGAATTGAAAGGTTCGAAACAGCGCGTGGATGACCATATCATTTTGACGTCACAGCTCGCTGCGGATGAATTCGAAGACACCTATGAAACTCTTGAAGCACGATTGCCGGAGCATACGACTTCAATCGAAGAAGATGAACCCCTCACAAGCAGTGAAAATCTTAAGCGGATTATTCGGGGGCTTGAGGATATCCGAGACGATTCACAGCAATATCAACGGGACAGTGTTGTAGAGTTCAAACCTTACGGCGTTTCAATAAAATTAACCAACTCCATTGATTAAAAAATGTCGAAGCATTATTGAGGCTATCCCGGATATTTTTCGCGGTGCGCCATCTTTTACACCTTGTAAAAAAAATCGACATCTATTTTCTTTACTTCTTTTTTCCAATATCATCTGCTTTTTTAGATAATATTATTATTTCAGTTGGTTGTTCACAGATTCAGATAATGGTCTGCTCTGGCACGTGGTTTGCTCTATTTGATGAATCATATCACCTTTATTGTTTTATACGGAAACATTTCAATCATGAGTGCAGTCAACCTGGACAAAATATTTCAACCAAAATCCATCGCTGTCATCGGAAACGGTCAATCCAATGGGTTCATTTTTTCAACCCTTGTGGAAAACTTGATCGATGGCGGATATTCCGGGGAAGTTTATCCGGTTAATCCGCACCTAAGAACCATAAGAAAGCGATCTGTCTATCCTTCACTTTTGGAGCTTAAAGCCCAAGTCGATCTTGCCGTTCTGGCCGAACCTGTGGCGTCGGCATCTCAAATTGTCACAGAATGTATTGAGGCCGGTGTGAAAGGACTGGTCATGATTTCAGGCGGAGGCAACGTGGTTGGGGCAGCAGGCCAAGAGCTTGATCGGGCCGAAATAAATAGAGCCAAAAATGCAGGTATTCGGGTTATCGGACCCGATTGTCTCGGGTTCGTCTGCACCCAGTCAAAGCTGAATGCCAGTTTGACACGTCACATGCCGCCTTCCGGTAAAATGGCTTTTGTATCACAAAGCGGATCCATTTGCATGTCTGTTCTCGATCTCTCCATCAGAGAACATGTGGGTTTTGGCTATTTTGTGAGTCTCGGAACCATGATGGATGTGGATTTCGGTGATATGATAGATTATTTGGGAGGAGATTACAATGTCGGCGGTATTGTACTCTATTTAGAAAGCTTCGGCCGAATTAGGAATTTCATGAGTGCGGCCCGGGCAGTTTCACGAATAAAACCGATTATCGCCCTCAAATCCGGTCGCACGAAGGCGGGGGCTTTGGCGATTGCTTCTCATACCGGCAGGCTTGGCGGAGAAGATACGGTATATGATGCCGCCTTTGAACGTGCCGGAATTGTTAGAGTAAAAACCTTTGAAGAACTTTTCGACTGTGCAGAGCTTCTGGGCAAGCGGCCGCGGCCTTTAAAGCCCGGGCTGGCGATTGTTACCAATGCCGGAAGCCCGGGAGTTATGGCTGTAGATGCCCTTTCTGATTATGGTTTCGATCCGGCGTTACTGAAACCCGAGACCATCCAAAAACTAGATGAATTTCTTCCTTCCGGCTGGAGCCGTACAAACCCGGTCGATATTCTGGGAGACGCCGCTCCTGAAGACTACAAAAAAGTGGTAGACGTCTGTCTAAAAGATCCCCAAGTGAACGGGTTTTTGATAATACTCGCCCCCCAAGCCATGACCCGGCCCACAGATATGGCTGAATCTCTGGCCGACTTTCTTAAAGGAAAACCCTATCCAATTTTCACTTCATGGATGGGGGGGAAGCGTATGGACGATGGACGGGAAATCTTCAAACGTAAAGGGATCCCAACCTTCGACACGCCGGAGCGGGCAGTCAGGGCATTTATGGATCTTTATCGGTATTCGGAAAACTTTGAATTGCTTCATGAGATTCCACCCAAACTTCCCAGAAAGATGGATTTTGACCATGAAAAGGCATCTGCCTTAGTTAAAAAAGGGCTGTTAAGAGGAAATTTGCCCCTTACTCCAGAGGCGGCGAAAGACTTGCTTACCGCTTACGGAATACCGGTTGATAAAACAAAAACATCTTGTTCTGACACTAGCTCAGAACAGGATGTTTTAAAATATGAACTGGCCATAGGGTCAAAAAAGGATCGGGATTTCGGGCCGGTTATTTTCTTTGGAGCCGGGGGAATCGTGGCCGAAGTCATACAAGATCGAGCGGTTGCTCTTCCGCCGCTAAATCGGCTCCTGGCCAGACGGCTTATGGAAAAATCAAAGATCTATCACCTGCTCAAAGGATTCGAGATCCATTCGCCTGAGAAGTTGACGTGGATTGAAGAAATTCTGATTCGACTGGCCCAGCTGGTAACCGATTTTCCGGAAATAGAGGAAATCGACATCAACCCCCTGGTGGTCAGAAAAAACGATGTTTGTGCCATGGATGTCCGAATCCTTTTGAAACCGGCCAACGTTACGGCGCCCCATCATCTGGTTATAAGTCCTTATCCCAACCAGTATGAAACGCGAACCGTACGGGAAGGTATCGGAGAATTATTCATCCGCCCCATAAGACCTGAGGACGCGCCGCTTTTGGTACAGCTTTTTGATTCCCTTTCACCGCAAAGTGTTTATTTTCGATTTTTCAGCCCTCTAAAAATACTTCCGCATCGCATGCTCGCGCGTTTCACTCAAATTGATTATGACAGGGAAATTGCACTGGTGGCGCTTTGGGGAGCGGAACCCAATGAAAAGATGTTGGGTGTTGCCCGTGTGATCACGGATGTTTACAACCAAAAACACGCGGAATTCTCAGTGATCGTAGCAGATTCCTGGCACGGAAAAGGTATTGGAGCCGAACTGCTTAGGGGCTGTCTGTCAATTTCAAAAGAACGGGGAATCGAAACCGTGGCAGGAATTGTTTTGCCTGAGAACACACAAATGTTGGCACTGGGGGAAAAATTAGGTTTCAGCGCCAAAAGGGTTACCGGGGAAAGTGAATATAAATTGAGTATCGATCTGGCAAACCTTTGATTACGATTTTCAAAACCCCGTCCCCTTGGGGCGGGGAGCTTCATTGACATAAAATTGTTAGCATTATCAGACAGTTTAATGAATATTCTTTGTTTTTTCAGGATTTTATTAAGGAATTACGATGAAATGAAAGGAGCGTCATCATGTTAGTAAAGAATTGGATGAGTAAACCGGCGATCACCGTCGATGAAAACGATTCCATGAACGATGCAATCAAATTGTTAAAAAAACATGATATTAAAATGTTGCCGGTTATGAAAAAGGGCAAGCTCGTTGGAATCGTGACCGATCGGGATCTCAAAAGGGCGTCCGCTTCCGAGGCCACCAGCCTGGAAATTCATGAACTTTTATATTTAATTTCGAACATTAAACTTAAGGAAATCATGACGAAGAATCCCATCACGATTCCTTTCGACTATACCATAGAAGAGACTGCGGAGATACTTTTGAAGCATAAAATATCCGGAGCGCCGGTCATCGATCCGTACGGTGATATCCTCGGCGCGATCACTCAAAATGACGTTTTCAGAGTGATAATTTCACTGACCGGTTCAGAAAGAAGGGGGATTCAATTCGGCCTGGAAGTAGAAGATCAGCCGGGATCCGTCAAAGAGGTCGCCGACACGATTCGAGAATACGGCGGGCGTATGGCGAGTATTTTGACTTCTTACGATTTATCCCCCAAAGGATTTCGCCGGGTGTATATTCGCATGTACGGTATTGACCGATTCAAACTCAACAATCTCAAAGAAGCGCTTAGAAAAAAAGCGACACTTCTTTACATGGTCGATCGCCGTGAAATCAGTCGTGAGACCTTTTAGCCCGGGTGCAATGCCGCTTCAGGAAATTCTCTCAATGTCGAGTGGCTTTAACCCCATTCGGAAGGCAAATATCGAAGTGTGCGGTATACATTGAAATCTTTAGGTTTTGGTTGAAGTATTGGGATGTCTCAAGTCCCAGTTTGTAATTCAGATGTCCCCAAATATCTCAACACACCGGCACCTCATTTTCCATTAACTTAAAGACCTGTTTGATGATCTATACGATCTGCCTTTTACATAGTGTAAAAATATCTGACACAAATCGTTTTTTACAATAATTTTTATAGTCCGTTTCTCTAAGATAAATATTAGAAATATTAGTGGGTTAAAGATATATTTTTCTCACCTTTTTCTGGCACAAACATTGCTTTTTAAGATCGTGCATCATTGTCGAAAGATTATGGTTTTCTGGAGCGTTAATAAAACCGTCTTTTTTAAAATAACCAAAAATAATTCATGAAACAGAAATTTAACATATTAATCGGTGAGCGAAATCCCCATATCAGAGAGTTTTTAAGGCGGGAAATGGTCACCGAAGGCTACAATGTTCAATTGGCAAAAAACAGCAGGGAAGTATTGAAGTTGGTTTACAGCTCCGCACCGATTGATCTCCTTATTTTAGATCCGGATCTTCCGGGTGCAAGCGAATTGAATTTGTTTAAAAGCCTTGAAGACCGTATCCCCGCGTTGCCGCTTGTAATCCACGGTTATTTCTTTGATTATCTCGAATATTCCCTGAGATTGAAGCCGGTGATGTTTGTTCCAAAACAGGGAAACAGTAGCGAAACCCTGAAAAATTTAGTCAGTGAACTCCTCTTAAAATGTTATCCCAAAAGGTTCAAAACATCTGAGGACCCAAAACGTTTTAAAGAGACGATCTGACATGGAACAAGCAAAAACTAAAAACAACGCCTATTACCGATTGTTAACTCGAAAAATGATCCTGACCATCATCATGGTTTCACTGACACCCATGATCCTGGTCAGCAGTATCATCCTTTACCAGTACCATACGTCCTACCATGAAAAAGTTCAAGCTCACTTAAATGAACTGGTCCTGAAGCATAAACAGAATATCGACAATTTTTTAAAAGAGAAATTAGCAGATATCCGATTCCTTGCGGAAACATTCTGTTTTGATGAGTTGAAGGAAGCATCTTTTCTTCAGGACAGATTGGAAATGCTTCAACAGTCTTTTGGCCCTGTTTTCGTAGACCTGGGTGTCGTAACTTCACAGGGACTCCAGGTGGCGTATGCAGGCCCTTTTCGACTCGGAAAAGCATTATACTTTGAGGCGGACTGGTTCAAAAAGGCCATGCAGACCCGGTATTTCATCAGTGATGTGTTTTTGGGTCTACGGGGGCTCCCTCATTTTATCGTGGCGGTGAAAGATAACTGGATGGGTGAACCCTTTATCCTGAGGGCGACCATTGATTTTGTGGCCTTTAATGACTTCGTCAAGAATGTCCGTATCGGCGAAACAGGGTTTGCATACATCCTCAACAGAGACGGAAATTTTCAAACCAAACCTTTCTTCGATATCGCGCCGAAAAAAAGGCCTTATCGGGAATTTTTAAAGATAGAGGAAGATGATCCACAAAAAGTTCATATCGTTGAAAAGGCCGATGATTCGGGCAAAAAAATAATTTATGTGGCGGCGTTTCTAAAGAATGGCGATTGGCTGTTGGTGTATCAACAAAATCATCGTGACGCTTATTTAGATCTTAATAGAACGATTATCGTAGCCATTACGATTATCGTGTTCGGCGCCATTGGAATTGTCTTTGCCGCATTGTTCCTTTCGAAACGGATGGTCAACCGCATCGCCATGGCCGATCACGAAAAAGAGATGATGAACAAACAGATTGTTGAAACCGGTAAACTGGCATCCGTAGGAAAACTGGCCGCCGGTATCGCCCATGAAATCAACAATCCTGTGGCCATTATGGTGGAAGAAGCCGGCTGGATTAAAGATTTGCTGGAGGAAGAAGAGTTCCATAAAAGTGAGAACCTGGAAGAATTTGAAAGGGCATTGAAACAGATTAAAACCCAGGGACAGCGCTGCAAAGAAATTACGCACAAGCTGCTCAGTTTTGCAAGAAAGACCGACTCCAGGATTCAGGAAACACAGATCAACGATTTGGTTAAGGAACTGGTCGCACTTTCGGAACAGAGAGCAAAATACAGCAAGATAACGATTCATACAAATTTAGAAAATAATCTGCCCATTACGTATCTGGCCCAGTCGGAAATGCAGCAGATCCTTTTAAACCTGATCAACAATTCTGTAGATGCCATGGAAATAACGGGCGGTGAATTAACCATAACCACGTATTCTGAAGGGGATGGTATCGGTATTGAAGTGTCTGACAACGGACGCGGGATTCCGGAAGCCAACCTTTCCAGAATATTTGAACCGTTTTTCACCACCAAGCCGGTGGGGAAAGGAACCGGTCTCGGATTGTCCATTTGTTACGGCATTATTCAAAAAATAGGGGGCCAAATAGAGGTGGAAAGCGTTATCGATTCGGGAACCACGTTTCACATCCGTCTTCCGGTAAAAGGTCCTCCGGAGCGTTGAGCGCTGGAAGCTCAAAACGAAACGTAAAGAAGGATCTCTATTTACAACGTATTGAGAAGTTACCTTCAGCGCTATTTTTCTCTAACATATTACAGGAAAAATATCATGTTTGAAGACAAAAACAAACCGATAAAGATCCTTCTCGTGGATGATGAAAGAGGCTTTGTGGACGTTATTTCAAAGCGGATGTCCAAACGGAACATTGAGGTTACCCGGGCATACAGCGGTACAGAGGCTTTGCAAGCCCTGAGGAAGGAAGACTTTGATGTGACGGTCCTCGATTTGAAGATGGAAGATATGGACGGCATCGAAATTTTGAAAATTTTCAAAAAAATAGCCCCAGATCTTCCGGTCATTATGCTGACAGGGCACGGGTCCGAAGAAGCGGCCAGAGACGGTGTTCGATTCGGCGCTTTTGATTATCTGACAAAACCCTGTGATTTTGAGGAATTGATGGTCAAGATCAAAGAAGCGTATCAACAACGGATTTGAAAGGAGAAGAAATGTTTATTAAGACGAAAACGTTCCAGTTATGTTTTGCGTTAGCGCTTGGTATCATCGTTTTGCTGTTACCCAGACCGGAGGGAACAAAATTTAAAATAACCGGTGATGATAACCGGTTATTGTTTCAGAATGTAAACAGTTACTTCACCTTATCGGCTGCTGAAAAGACGGATGCAAAAGAATATGTTTTAGAAGCAATACAACCCGAACGTCCGGAATCCACAGCACAATTTCTGATGGAAACGGCGGACCAACTGAAAATGAAAGGCGTCGAGGTCGATTATATCAATGGTCTTTCGCCAAAAGCCAAGCGATTTTTAGCGGTGCTGGTTGTGCTTATTTTTCTTTTTGTTGCGGAACCGATTCCTCTGGAGATTACGGCCATTTGTATTGGCGTTTTTCTCGTCTTTATGGGCATCAGTGACGTCAAAGACGCCTGGGCACCGTATATGCATCCGGTGGTGGTTTTTATCATGTGTTGTTTGATCTTTGCCATCTCCCTGGATAAAGCCGGGATTACCAAACGACTTGGACATTTTATTGTCAAAAAAGCAGGGACCAGTGTTACCAAGTTTACTTTTATTATTGCCGTCAGTTTAGGAATATCTTCGTCGTTTATGCATGATGCCGCGGCATGCGCCATCGGAATTATCACCATGCTCCCCTTGATGCGGGCTGCCGGTATTGAGCCCCACTCGAGGACGGCCAAATTCATGATGCTGTCACTTCCCTTTGCCTGTTCTTGCGGCGGGATGGGATCCTTGATCGGCGGCGGTCGCTGTATGGTAGCGGCTGCGTTTCTTAAGGAATTTACCGGACTTGAAATCAGCTTTTTCGATTGGATAAAATACGCCATGCCGGCGGCGATTATTTGCGTACCGGTAGCGGTATCCATCGTTTATCTGGTTTTTCGGCCGAATCCGAAATATCAACTACCTGTATTTGATGAGGAAATCGGTCCATGGAGCCCTCTGGAAAAAAAGGCATTGATTATCATAGGGTTGACATTTGCGCTGTGGTTAACCAAAGGTTTTCATGGTATTCATTACTCGGTGACCGGAATGTTGGGCGTTGGTGCCCTGGTTCTTTTTGGCATCTTGAAATGGGAAGATATAAATGATAATCTGGAGTGGGGAACCGCTCTTTTTATTTTCGGCGGCGGCATTTCCCTTGGCTTGGCCATGGGCTACTCCGGTGCGGCCACTTATTTTGCAAACCTGTTCTTTCCCCTGGTACAGGGGGGCGGTTGGCTGTTGTTGTTTGCCGGTGTTGCTGTTTTCGGGGCCTTGGTTACCAATGCCATGGCCAACGTGGCGGCTGCAGCCTTGATTTTGCCCATCGTAATTCCCATGGCCAGGTTAGAGGGGGTAGACCCCACGGTTATTGCACTCTGCCTGGGTTTGGCCACTTCTTTTGCCATGCTTTTGGTGATCGGTTGTCCGCCCAATGCCATTGCTTACAGCTATCGGTATTTTAAGGCATCGGATCTCACGAAAGTAGGACTTGTTGCCACGCCGATTTTATTGCTCATTTTGATAATAGTGGCATCCACGTGGTGGAAAATATTGGGGCTGGTGTAGTCAAATCTTCGATTTCACATATCGGAAAATCGCAGTGTGGAACATGGTTGAGGAAAAAAATGATATTTGTAGAACGTCATTTCCGAGCGGAGTAAACAAATATGCAAAACATACACCTTCTTCTTGTTGACGACGAAGACGATTTTCGCAATACCCTTGCCAAGCGTCTGATAAAAAAAGGCATCTCTCCTTTGCAGGCGGAAAATGGAGAAAAAGCGCTGGCCATTCTTGAAAATAAACGAGTCGATGTCGTGGTATTGGATGTTAAAATGCCCGGAATGGACGGCATTGCGGTTCTTGGGCACATCAAGGAAAAATATCCGAAAACAGAAGTCATTTTTTTAACCGGTCATGCAGCGACACAGGACGGTGTCGAGGGAATTAAAACCGGCGCATTTGATTATCTGAGTAAGCCCATAGAATTCGAACATCTGTTTGGCAAAATCAAACAGGCGTATGAAAAAATCAAGCGAGAAGAAGAAAAATTCGAAGAAGCTGAATTCAGGAAATACATGGAAGAGCAGATGATGACCACTGAAAGACTGGCTTCTCTGGGAACACTGGCCGCGGGTGTGGCCCATGAAATTAATAATCCACTGGCAATTATTAACGAGTCGGCGGGATGGCTGAAGCTGATTCTAAGCAAACAAGAAATGGCGGGGATACCTCGCAAAAAGGACTTTGAAAAGGCCCTCGACAAAATAGAGAAAGGCGTAGAGAGGGCCAAAAGAATTACCGTCCAGCTTCTGGGGTTCGCTAAAAAAGATGATTCCGTCTTCGCTGAAGTAGATCTTGTGGAACTCGCGGAAGAGGCGGTTCATCTGGTAAAAAGGGAAGCAACGAACAAAGATATCCAAATTGTGCGTGAAATAGCCCCCGACACCGGAACCATCTGGAGTGACGCCTATCAGTTTCGGCAGGTGCTGATCAATCTTTTGACCAATGCCATTTACGCAACCGATGCCGGAGGCAGAATTACGGTTATTCTTGAAGCTGTGGGTGATACGGTAAAACTCACGGTAAGGGACAACGGACAAGGCATCCCAAAAGAGAATATGAAGAAGATATTCGAACCGTTTTTCAGCACCAAACCACCGAGTGAGGGGACGGGTCTTGGACTGTTTGTTACCCGCGGTATTGTTGAAAAGCTGTGTGGGACCATAGACGTGGAAAGCCGGTTGGGTGACGGCACCAGTTTTTATGTCAACTTGCCGAGATATTGTAAAATAAAAGAAGATCTCGATCAGGACGAACGCATCCGATTTTTAGACCGTTTGGCAAATAAAAGCAAATCAACACCATAAGTATATAAAGGAGACAAAAACATGATAAAGATACCCACAAAGGTACTCTTGGTCGACGATGAGGAAGATTTTGTGGAAATGCTTTCTCTAAGATTAAAGGAATTGGGTGAAAAAGTTTCCATAGCCTACAGTGGACAGGAAGGACTCGATACACTGGTAACGACGCCCATTGATGTGGTTATTCTGGATATCAAGATGCCCGGTATGGATGGTATCGAAACATTAAGAGAAATAAAGAAACAATTTCCCCTGGTGGAAGTCATTATGCTTACAGGACACGGGAGTACCGAAACCGCCGTCGAAGGGATGAAATTAGGGGCATTCGATTACCTGATGAAGCCGGCGGATTTCGGTGATCTTTCCGCCAAGCTGGAAGGGGCCCGAAAGAGAAAAGACGAACAGGAAGAGCGAATCCGAAAAGCTGAAGTCAAGCTATTGGTCAGAAAAAGCGGTGGGCTTTCCTGACATCATACCATTTCCGACGGGTTTAATACCCCAATTGATCGTAAACAAACTGAAAGAGATGTTATAAGTGTTCAGTTTTCTATATATTTTGTGGATACCAATGGTTTTTCATAACGCTTCTATAGATGAGATATAAATCTTCTAATACCATCCCGTTTTGTTTGGCCTTCGGGAAAGCCCTCCGGCGGCGGACAAGCTGATGATACCCCATCTCCTACGCTTGTCCGCCTCAGGCGGGTTATCAACGGCTCGCAGTAGAAGACGGCGGTTTATCCCGCTTTATCAGCCGGACTTCGTACCGGATGCCTTGAATCTGTCTGTCCGGTGAAATGTTTACCCCGTGGAATGCGAAGCCTATTCCTCTGGGGCAACGCCTATTTCACCGGCAGGGTATCGATTAAAAACCGAATCATTTTGATACCTCGCAGCTCTCCTGCGGGGTAGTTCTTTCTTCAATCCAAAACGCCATTGCGTCAATTCTCCCATAGCGAATCTCCTGGTCATCTGCGATACAGACAGCCAATCACTTCAGATCATGCCATCCTGCACAAAGAGAAAAATAAAAACCCGCAAAGCACCGGGGCTTCAGGGTTAGTAGACGTGGGCCCGGTTTCAAGTAAAGGGTGCACCTTTATGCGCCACGCTGTTCCGGTTTTTTTACAACCTGTAAATAATCCTGACATAGCCCCTTTCGATTTTCATCTTAAAAATTTTTCGTAATTATAAAAAATCAATTAATTTAGAATATTAGTCGAAATCCCCTTTGTCGGTGTATTTGGCATGTGAATTGCTCTCTTTTTAGGAGTCCAAGGCGCGCTTTCCGGGAGAAGATGATGAAGCCGAACCATTTTTCAACAATAAGAAGAATCCTTTTTGCCTGTATGATCCTTGTTCCGTTAATCCCCTTTATCCTGGCCTTGGGCATCGGCTATTATCATTTCGCAACATCATTGGAGAACAGCACGGTTGCAAGCATGAAAAGAATCGTCGGAGATCACCGACATATGATCGAGTCTTTTCTCGGGGAGCGAAAGCACGATTTAGAATTTATTCTTAATTCCTATAGATTCGAAGATCTCCGTCGATCTGAAACCTTGGATACCGTGTTTGATCATCTACAAAGAGGATCTCAGGCCTTCGTTGATCTGGGGGTTTTTAACGAAGCCGGTGTGCATGTTGCCTATCACGGACCATACCGTTTGGTCGGCAAGGTATATAAAGATGCGACATGGTTTAGGGAGGTGATGGAACACAATTACTATATCAGCGACATATTTTTAGGTTACCGGCAGGTGCCGCACTTTGTTATCGCTGTTACCAAGGCGGAAGCGGGTAAGAAGTGGGTGGTTCGCGCAAGTATTGATACGGCGACATTCAATAACATTGTAGAAAGTATCCGCATTGGCAAGACAGGAGAGGCCTATATCCTTAATGTAAACGGCTTACTGCAGACAAAACCGCGCTCCGGCGGGAAATTGATGGAAAAATATCCGGACAAGATTAAATATCCGTCATCCCATACCGGTGTCGAAACTTTCATGGATAAGGATGTAAAGGGGGTAAAATATCTCTACACCACCACCTGGCTGCAAAATAAAAAGTGGCTGCTGGTGGTCAGGCAGGAGAGAGCAGATGCGTTCAAAGCACTGACTTCAGCCGTTTACATGATCATTCTCGTTTTGGTTATTGGCGGGGCCGCTATCCTTTCTGTTGCGTTTTACCTTACGAATCACATTGTCGGACGAATGGAAAAAATGGACACTGAAAAGGACCGCCTAAACCAGCAGCTCATCGGAGCAAGCCGACTTGCGGAACTGGGTGAAATGTCGGCCGGGTTTGCCCATGAAATTAACAATCCCCTTCAGATCATAAAAAGCGAGCAATCCCTCATCGAAATGATCCTGGCGGACATGAAAGAAAAAGACCAGCTAAAGGAATCGGCGTCTTTGACAGAACTCGAGGATTCCATGGATCAGATCAAACTTCAGATTTCCCGTTGTGCCAATATTACCCAGGCGATTTTAAAATTCGGCAGGCAGGATGAGCCTAAACCTCAAAATATAGACCTTCGAGCGTTCATTCCGGAAGTCACCGGCATGGTGGCTCAAAAGGCTGTTGTCCACGGAATTTCCATCGAGCAGGATATTGCCGAAAATACGTATCCGATACATGGAGATCCCACCCAATTGCAGCAGGTTTTAGTGAACCTGTATAACAATGCAATGGATGCCATTCTCGAACACCATGGAACCTCAGGGGGGAAACTGATTGTCAGCGCCGGGCCAAAAGAAAAAAACACGGTGGAAATCGTCATCAAGGACAACGGCGGCGGGATCAGTCCTGAAAATTTAAATAAAATATTCTCTCCGTTTTTTAGCACCAAATCGGTTGGAAAAGGGACCGGATTGGGACTTTCGATCTGCTATGGGATTATCGATAGCATGCGCGGAACTATGGAGGTCGGCAGTGAAGAGGGTGTCGGAACGACCTTTACGTTACGATTACCGGCTATGGTTTAAACAATGGAAAGAATAAAAATACTATGGGTCGACAAGGTTTTAGAATCTAAATTTAAGCGAATCAAATGCGTTTGTTGATTAATGAGGATTTTCGTTCAAGATCAAGGCATGCGGAAAAAATAATCGCAGGTGCCCCGCAGGAAATGCCCTTGGGGTGCATATATTTGATATTCTAAGGATTATGTTTTGAGCATAACGCAGAGATTGGGCAAAAAGACCATTCATCAACGGGCGCATCAAATAGTAGAGCATTTAACCAGATGACAGGGAGAAAATTATGGAAAAGATGAAACTAATGGTGGTGGACGACGAGGAAAGATTTTTGTCCACCACCAAAAAGTTGCTCGAAAGAAGAGGTTATGATGTCGTGACAGCCCCAAGCGGGGCTGAGGCCCTGGAAAAAATCAGAGGTCAAAACATCCATGTGGTGATTCTTGATGTCAAAATGCCCGGGATGGACGGCAATGCCACCTTAAAGGAGATCAAAAGGCAATTTCCTTTAGTTGAGGTGATCATGCTGACCGGACATGCCACCATGGAATCGGCTATTGACGGTTTAAAATCAGGGGCCATCGATTATTTAATGAAACCTGCGGATATCGATGAAATTATCCTAAAGGCGGAGGAAGCATTTGAAAAGAGGCAGAGCCTGGAAGAAAAAATTCGGGTGGCCCAGATGCGGAAGCTAATGAAGTCTCCGCGTGAAATTATCGAGGAGACGTAGAATCTTTAATAAAAGGTAATCCATCATAAGGACTAAAAGTCTCAGCCAACAGGCAAGGAAAAGGATAACTATGAAAAAAAGGAAAAACGATTTGGATAAATGGTACATTACAAGGTACTCGAAAGAGATGGAGCGTACATTTTTATTTTATGCCGCTATAGCCATGTTTGTTCTCTTTGTCTGCTTAAAACTGTCCGGAAATTAAGCGGCATTTAAGCATAAATCCGGTGTGCATCGCTCTTTATTTCATGGCTCTTTTTGAGAGGAAGAAACTAACGAAAAATCGGAGGAAAAGATATGGCTGAGGAAAAAAAGAAAGCAACAGGATACGACAAGTATGTTGACTGGAAGTTGTTCGCTATTCCTTTGACACTTGTCTTTATATTGATGCTCATACCGACCCCTAAAAGCATGCTTGATGTCGGTGTGGAATACGCCATGGGTTCCAAGTACGTAAAGAATCATTTTGCAAAAAAGCTCTTTGATAAACCGGTCGATGATCTTTCCCAGTGGGAGGTTCAGACGGTCAGGATGATGGAGGCTAGTATGGGCAAGGCCTCTTTTGGTCAAAAGGGATTTCTGAAAAGGGATGAGAAATGGTGCAAGGAGAATAAGATACCGTCCACACCAGTGCATCTGAAACAGGTGAAGGCTTTTGCACAGGAGATACCCCCTGAAAAATTTAAGAAGCTCATGGAAGACGGTTACGATTTGAGGGTAAATAGACTTACCTACGACATGTTGACGGATAAGGAGAAGAAGAAAGCCGACAAAGCCGGATTTCATGTCAAGGCGGCTGTTGGAATCGTTATTTTTGTGGTGATCTGTTTCATCACAGAGGCGATCCCTTTACCCATGGTGGCCTTCTGCATCGGGGTCTTTGCCATGTGTTGCGGGATTTTGACCAGGAAGAATGTAGCCATGCTCTACTGGTCCGACGCCACCTGGTTCATCATGGGGAGCCTGATGTTTGCCGTCGCCTTTGTCAAAACAGGGGTGGATAAACGTATGGCCATGATGATGTTCGGTAGATTGAAAAAGCCTTCTCTCAAATTGGTCACCTTTACGATCATCCTTGTGATAGCTCCTCTTACCATGTTTATGTCCGACCATGCCCTGGCCGCTATGTTTTTACCCATCGGCATGCTCCTGTATACCACATCAACGGCCGCATCGGGAAAGGAAGACCCAGAACTGGCCAAGATGCTTATGATCACCATCGCCATGGCCTGTAACCTCGGCGGTTCTCTGGCCCCTTCGGGCGCGGCTCGAAACCTTATCATGATGGGTTATGCCGAGGATATGTTCGGTCTTTCAATCGGATACGGGGAATGGTTGTATTATATGGTTCCGTTGTTGGTTTTTACCATACCTGTTACCTGGTTTATAATCAACTTCCGGTTTAAACCGCTGCCTCAGCATACAGATCTGAGCGCGTCCATGAATTATGTTAAAAACGAGGTGGCCAAGACAGGAAGAGGTTGGACCAGACAACAGAAGATAACCGTTGTGATCTTTCTGGTAATGTTTTTTTGCTGGATCACGGAAAAAAATCTGATACTCAATCTTACAGGCATAAGGTTCGGTATCGGGGTGCTCGCCGTCATGGGAGCGATCGCCTATGTCTTTGCAGGGATTGCCAACTGGCGCGATTATCAGACAAAGGTCGACTGGGGCGTGGTCTGGCTTTACGCAGGAGCGATCATCTTCGGCCGTGTCCTTGTCATGACAGGGGGTGCGTACTGGATTGCCAGATCCTTCGTCGGTCTTCTAAATCCGCTTGGATTGAGCGAGGGTCTCGGCCTCCTTCTCTCCGGGAATGTGATCACAGGCCTCCTTACTCAGCTCATGGCTGACGGCCCGGCGTGCGCTGCGGTCGGACCTGTAACCCTATCCATGGCCGGTATCGTGCATCCGGGGACCACCATGATCCCCTTTATGGCGATGAGCACCTCCTATGCCTCATCACTCGCCTACTGTCTGATCATCGGAACGCCGCCCAATGCCATTGTCTATGCCAGCGGATACCTGGAGCCAAAGGATTATCTGAGAGTGGGCGTGATTCTCTGGTTTACCAATCTGGGAGTATTTATGTTAATGGCATCAACCTACTGGCGGTTCTTGGGCTGGACAGGGCTGGTTCCGTATTAGTTCAAAAGATGGCAAAAACTTAAAAAAAACGAATGGATTATAATTACATTTCAACAAAAAAAAGATGAACGTTATGTCAGAGCCGGAGAGTGTGATTAAAGGTAATGGAGATCGACGCATGGGAACTTCGGTGCATCAAATTCTCAGAACAGCATATAAGATGCTTCATCCCGGAGATTTTTATGAAGGGCTGCCGCGGGAAAGAGGGCACACCCCCCCGCTGGTTTTCCTTTTTATATGCAGCATCCTTTTTACAATTCCGTCGAGCATGTTTGTCTTGCAAAAAAAGATCTTTTTCGGACTGATGTTCTTTTTAAATGCATTTTCCATGCCTTTTATCACAGCGTTCATTCTGTATCTTGTCGCCATGTTATTGTGCAAAGGTCTGTTTACCTATAATACCCTGTTTGGGATCACCGCCTATGCCAGCATAACGCTTCTGATTTCCTGGATTCCGGGTCTGGCAGGGCCGACAGAAATTTTGAGGTTTTGCCTGATCGGTCTCGGCATGGTAAAAGTAGGTCGTATAAGTTACCTAAAGGCTTTTTTCTGTTTGTTGTGTACCGCAGCGGCAATGATTTTTTTGATTCAATTATTCAAACCCATTCTGGGGCAATGATATGACAATAATGATCTGATTGAATCGTCAAAGTATCAGGTATAGCCGAAAAGGAGGCATACAAAATGAGTCAAAAAATAAAAGTATTAATGGTCGACGATGAAGTGCAGTTTCGAGCCACAACCAAAAAGATTCTGAACAAGAGGGGATTCGATACAATTTTGGCAGAAAGCGGCGAGGAGGCCATTGAAAAACTTTCCGAAAAGCCGGACGTGGTGATTCTCGACATTAAAATGCCCGGCATAGACGGCCACGAGGCCTTAAGGGAGATCAAAAAACGTTCGCCCCATCTTCCGGTGATCATGCTCACCGGCCATGGCGATCGCCCTTCGGCACGGGAAGCCCTTGCAGAAGGTGCCTTAGACTACCTTTCAAAACCCTGCGATATAGATATTCTGGCCGGAAAGATTACCGATGCCTATCGTCAAGTCAGAGTCGATGATGTTTCAGTCCCCGGTATGGAAAAGACGGCTGCGGAGGTGATGATTCCAATCGAGTCTTATACCACATTGACCGAGGATAACACCGTTCAGGACGCAATTGAGAAATTGAGTGAATCTTTTTACGGCAAAATATCCACCAGCCGCCTTATGGAAACCGGACATCGCTCCGTCCTGGTCTTCAATGAAAGGGGCGAAGTCAAAGGGATGGTTGACATTACAAACTTTTTTTCGGTCATCATGCCGGCTTACCTCTCCGCCCCCAAGCCTTCCATGGCAGACAGTATCCAGTATTCGCCCATGTTCTGGAGCGGCATGTTTACCCGACAGGTCAGACAGCTGGCGTCTAAAAAAATCAAAGATATCATGTCTCCTGTTCAGCTTACCATCCATGCAGATGCCAATCTTATGGAAGCGGCCTTTATGATGGTAGACAATCAAAAAAGGCGACTGGTTGTCATGAGTAAAGGCGCGGTTGCCGGCGTAATTCGGGAGCAGGATCTGTTCATGGAAATCGAGAAGATTTTGAGAGGGTAGAAATATTACAGCGCAAAAAGATTTTGGTTTTAATGGTTTCTTTTGATTTCGTTTAAGGAGGATGTATGGCAGAGTACACACAAACCCGTAAGAGCCCGTCTAGTTTCTGGAAAAACAAACCAGGATATAAGCCGATATTATTTGTTATTGGGGCGATTGTTTTTGCCACCCTGGTTGTTCTACCGCCGCCGCAAAGTATGATTGACATGGTGACCAAAATCAGCCCGCCGGGATATAAACTTAGCAGTGATTGCACGAATATTGTTGAAACGGTTAACAAGAAGTTAAGGCCCAAGGCCGTTGCGGCATCCGAGCCCGGGAAGACGGTTTCATCAACAGAAAAGGAACATTCTCTGCTGAATGCCGAAGAAGTCGCCAGGATGGCCAAGGTGATGATTGGCATCTTGTTGCTGGCCGCTTTTTTATGGGGAACGGAAGCCCTGCCCCTGGGTGCCACGGATATTCTGGTGGGGGTCTTGATTTATCTTTTTGCCATCTTGCCGATCAATGATATTTCCAGGGCCTATATGAAAGACGCCGTCTTTTTCATTTTCGGCATTCTGGCGGTGGCCGTGGGCGTTGCCAAGACCGGCCTGGACAAACGGATCGGCCTCATACTTTTGAGCCGCATTAAAAGCGCCAAAGGCTTTGCCTTTGTCTTTTTTCCGATGCTGGCCATATCCGCCGGGTTTTTATCCGAACACGCTCTGGTGGCGCTTTTGATCCCTGTTCTTATGGGAGTTTATAAGGTAACCTGTAAGATGCACGGCGTTAAAAAAGACCGGGCTCTGGCCATTTTCCTTTTACTGGGCGTCTGTTTTGCGGCCAATCACGGCGGCCCGGGTTCTCCGGCGGCCGGGGGCCGTAACGCTATCATGGTCGGCTATTTGATGGAATATGGGACGCCGATTACCTTTTTAGAATGGATGAAATACGGCCTTCCGTTTGTCCCAGTGATGGCAGTGGTCATCGGCGCCTACATGTATATTCGCTTTAAGCCGAAATTCAAGGTGCCGGATGTCAATCCCAGCGAGGTGGTTAAAGCTGAAGTGGCGAACATGCCGAAATTCGGCGGCAAAGAGGCCATGATGGGGGTAATTTTAGTCCTTTTAATCATCGGCTGGATTGTGCTGGGCGAAGAAGCCGGTCTGGGCGGCCCGACCCTTTACGCGGTGGCGGCCATGTTTTTATGTCGCATCATCGACTGGGAGGATATCCAGTCAGGTGTGGCATTTGACGTGGTCGGCCTGTATGCCGCCGCCTGTGCCATGGGCGTTGGCCTGAAGTTTACCGGCGGCGCCCTCTGGCTGGCCCAAACCTTTGTCGGTTTCCTGCCGGATTTTTTAACCAAAGGTGATGGGCTGATTATGGGCGTCAGCCTGCTCACCGGAACCATGACCAATTTTATGAGTGACGGCGCCACGGTTGCGGCTCTGGGACCGATTGTTCTGCCCATGGCCACACTGGCCAATGTGAATGTGTGGAAAGTGGGGCTGATTACCGCCTTTTCTTCCTCGTTTGCGAATTTTCTGGTGGTGGGGACTCCCAACAATGCCATTGCTTTTGGCATGGGACGGGACCCTGAAACCGGTGAAAGGTTGCTGGATGTCATGGATTTTGTTAAATACGGACTGCCGGTAACCATTCTGGCATGGGTTGTCCTCTGGGGATGGGCGATATTCGGATACTGGAAGTTTTTATCCTGGTAGGACCCAGTTAGGTCCGATGCGCTCCGCAATTGGAATACTGGAGTTATGGCCCCGGTGAAATAGAAAAAAGTTTCACTGGGTAAAAATGATGGGTTTAAAGGAATTTTGTATAGTATAAAAAGGTTATCTTTAACGTTTATACTTATTATTCTAATATTCCATCACTCCAACATTCCATTCAGATCATCCCCCTTTTTAAAGGGCGATTAAGGAAGACGTTAATGGGACTCTATAAACGAAAACCGATATATATAAAACTTCAAAGAAAGATCGTGCTGATCATCCTGTGTGTTGCCATTATTCCTTTGGTCGTTCTTGGAGAAACCATCTATTATCGGTTTGCGGGAACATATGAAGCGAAAATTGAAGATCAGATCAAATACCGGGCAAGGTCCCAGTCTGATGCGGTGGAAATCTTTTTAAAGGAGCGAACCGCTATTCTATCGACAATTGTGGATACCCATTCTTTTGATGAATTGAAACAACAGGAGAATCTTGCCCGAATATTTAAGGTCATCAGCCAGCGTACGGACGGACTGATTGATTTAGGTGTTATCGACAATACCGGCCAGCACCTGTCATATTCCGGGCCGTATAATCTTAAAGGATTAAATTATTACCAACAGGCCTGGTTTCAAGAGATTATTAGTAAGGGCAAATATATCAGTGATGTTTTTATGGGTTACCGGCAATTACCGCATTTTATTATTGCTGTGCGCGGATACAGCAACGGTCGGATCTGGATTTTAAGGGCAACGGTCGATTCAGACATATTTTACAAAGTTGTCAGGACCGCCCAGACAGGTAAGTCAGGCGATGCCTATATCATCAATAAAAACGGAATTTATCAAACAGCCCCTCGCTTTTCAGGAAAGATACTTGGAAAATCAAACATTACCTTAACACGTTTTGGTGAAGGGACTACGGTTGGCGAAAAAATTAAGGATAACGGCCAAATAAAACATGTTGCCGGAACCTGGTTGAAAAATAATGAGTGGCTCCTGGTGATCACTCAGAATGTCGGAGATGAGATTGGCGGGTTACTGAACACCAGAAGCATGGAAATCATAATTATTGTTTTGGGCTGTTTTGCAATAATTACAGCCACCTTTTTATCGATGCGTATCATTTTCAGGCGGCTTGAGGATGCTGACAACGGGATCAGCGAACTGAATGAACAACTGATTCAGTCTGATAAAATGGCGGCTTTGGGAAAGATGGCTGCCGGAATTGCCCATGAAATCAACAATCCCCTTGCGGTCATCGGTGAAAAGGCGGGATGGATGCAGGATTTGCTGCTTGACGAAAAATTTCAGGAAAGTGAGAATTTTAAAGAGTATGTAACTTCAATCGATAAAATCGAAGAACACGTGGAGAGGGCCCGTAAAGTGACCCATAATATGCTCGGGTTTGCCAGAAGGATGGAGCATCATTTAGATGATGTTGATATTAACACTGTTTTGAATCAAACCATAGGGCTTTTGGAAAATCATGCTCAAATAAACAACATCCAAATAAGCAGAGATTTTCAGCCGGATCTTCCGATAATTGCCAGTGATCAATCCCAGCTTCAACAGGTATTTTTGAACCTGATGAATAATGCCATCGATGCGATTCAAAAGGATGGATTGATCGAGGTAGAAACACGGGAGGAGAATTCTCAAATTGAAGTCCGCATAAAGGATAACGGCCCGGGTATCCCCGAAAAACATTTGAATAAAATTTTTGATCCTTTTTTTACCACCAAAGATGTCGGTAAAGGGACCGGCCTTGGTTTGTCGGTGAGCTATAACATTGTTGAGAAATTGGGCGGTGCTATAACCGTTGAGAGTATCGTATCTGAAGGGACTGTTTTTAACGTTAAACTTCCAATCGTAATGCCGGGGAAAAAGTAATCATAGTTTTATAATGAAAATTAATATGTTATTATTAAGCCAAAGCGCCCCTTTCGGCGGAAGCTCAAATATCAGAGGTTGTTAAAACCCATGGACAAGGAGACTAAAATGGATATGTTTCGCATAATGGTCGTTGATGACGAAGTCGATTTTTTAGAGACAGTTGTGAATAGACTGCAAAAGAGACAGCTAAATGCAACCGGTGTTACCAGTGGAGAAGAAGCCGTCGCTCTTTTAAAAGAAGAATTGTTTGATGTGATTATACTCGATATCAAAATGCCCGGGGGTATGGATGGCATAGAAACGTTGCGGGAAATCAAGAAGATTCAGCCCCTGATCGAAGTTATTCTTCTGACAGGACATGCTTCAGTTGAAACAAGTATTGAGGGGATGAAGCTGGGCGCTTTTGATTATTGTCTGAAACCGATTAAATTTGAAGAACTTTTACAAAAAATGGCGGCCGCATTTGAGAAAAAGTCGACCCATGATAAAAAAATCCGTGATGCAAAGATACAACAACTGATTCGTCACCCGGGAAGGGTTTTTGATCAGGATTGATGGTAGACGCCAACGAATGGGCGGTTTTGAAGCGGCTTCTAATACCACCGGCACTGTCCCTTCCCGGCCAACCTCTAACGCGGGAATTCAAGGCGATTGTATTTAGGGTTAGCACCTCTGTGCAATGCCTCTCTGACAAGAGGTGCCGGAAGGAGGGGATTAAAGATAACATATTGTAAAAGTAGTGTTTTGTCTAAAACAGGAGGTAACCCCAATGAGATCCTGCAAAATATTTGCCATTGTATTCACAGCAGTCATTTTATTCCGGCCCCAAATTTCCTATGCGGTACAGAGCAACGATGAAATCCTGAAAAAGCTTAACGAACTGAGCAACATTATCCAGAGTCAACAACAAGAAATAGAAAGCTTAAAACAGCAGTTGGAAAATCAGGGCAAGGAAATAGAAAACGTCCAGGAGACTCAGAAGGAAGAAGTTAAAAAGGAAGTAGAAGTCGCAACAGAAGAAAAGGCCACGCAGTGGCGTGATATGATTCCCGAATGGATCAAAAAGACAAAGGTATCCGGAGATCTGAGGCTCCGATACGAAGGGATATACAACCGAGAGGAGCTCCAAGCCGATGGTTCAACCCAAGATCTTCCAACACGGGACAGGTTTAGAATCCGGGCAAGACTCTTTTTTGACGGTAAAATCAGCGACGAAATATCCACCCATTTTATGCTTTGCACCAATCAGGACACGGTGCAGGAGGCGACCACCACCAACCAGAGTTTTTCCGATGATTTTAACGACAAGGGAATTTACCTCCACAGGGCTTTTGCGACGTACAAACCCAACTGGCTGAAGGGGCTGGAACTTGCGGGGGGAAAATTCAAGAACACTTTTTTGCACACCGATATCATGTGGGATCCGGACGTGAACCCTGAAGGTTTCTACGAGCGGTACCAGTATCAGGGTTGGGGAAATTTCAAGCCCTTTGCCCACCTGGGTCAGATGGTGGTCAACGAGGTGAAAAATGAGACGGACGACCCGTGGCTCTTCATCAGCCAGGCAGGCTTTGACTGGAAAATTGGTCCTGTCACGTGGACCCTGGCCGGCAGTTACTACGATTGGACGGACCTCGAAAATACCAAGTATCTTCATACCGCAGACTATAAGGGCGGCGGCGGCAACACATTCATACTGGATGCCGATGGGAATCTACAGTACGCATACGACTACAAACTGTGGGAGGGGATTTCATTTGTCAAATTCAAATTGGGTTCAGTCCCCACAAAGCTCATTTTTGACTATGTTGTGAACACCGCAGACGATGTGCCCAGCGATAATGACACCGCGTATTTTGTGGGGTTTCAACTTGGAAAGACAAAACAAAAAGGAGACTGGTCTCTCTTGTACAAGTATGCCCGGATAGAAAATGATGCGCTGATCGGTTCAATGAACGATCAGGATTTTTACGGTGCGAACCGTAAAGGGCACAAAATAAAATTTCGCTATATGCTTTTAGATCGATTACAATTTGCCACGGCCTATTTCTATACGGATCCTTTGAACGATTGGGATACCGGTTCCGTCACTTTTTCCAAAAACAAGTCCAGGATGCATGAAGACCGGCTCCAGGCCGATTTCATCTTTAAGTTTTAATCTCTTTTGGAGTTTAATTCCCCGCTGCTATTCCTTGGTTGGATACCCCGTAGCTTGCTGCGGGGTAATTCAGTCTCCACTTCCTATCCGGGTAGGCCCCGGACTCACTCACAAATCATTCTTGACATTTAGAACCATAACCCAATATATAAGATCCACTTCCTTTATTTTATTAGACTTTTCAATGCAGAGATCAGTTTATCGTTGCCTTCTTGTCTATGCTGCTGGGAAACGATCCGTTTTATCTTCTCACAAGGCAGCCATCTTTAAACAATCTAATTTAAGGTGTGAATATGAAACAGCTTGGTGATCTGATTGAACGAATCGTCGAACGCATCAATATCAACCTCCGGGATTTCGGGTTCGATGCAGATCCTTTTGTTCGCAAGACGATTCCAGTGAATCAACTGTTTAAATTCTATGCCTTTTGCGGAATTACACCCCAGCATCCGATTCACTTCCATTTCAGCCGTTCAAATTTGGCCGGAAGCTATTTTTATGGCAAATGCATGGTTGATAACGCCGTACTTTATAAAAGTGATGTCCGGGGCGATGAACTCAAGGCCAAAGGGGATCGGTTTCATTTTCAGGGGTCTGAACTTCCAGTTTATGATGACGAAGTCATCCGGATCAAAGACGCCTGTCTGATCAAAACCCTGGTCCACTGTTATTCCCACGATCCGGAATCACTGGAAGAGTTTTTGGTCCAAAATACGGTATCCATGCACTATGCCAATATTCACGGATCTCCGGTGGAAGGATGTTTTATCGGACCCTTCAGTACTGTGGATCTGACCACTGTTCACGACTCAATAATCGGAGCCTTCGCTTATGTACAAGTCGGTGAACTTTCTCATCGACGTGTACAGCCCGGAAAGATCTGGATCAAAGCCGGTGAACTGTTTGAGTTTTGTTACGCGTTTCCTAAAAACGTTCTCGACGATTATATTTCCATAGAGCCCGGAGAAAAGCCCAGGGGAATATTTATCGACTTTGTGAAGGCCCGTAAAACCGATTTTCAAAATATTTTTGATGTCGTGAACCTTAAAGCTCCCATTGCCATTCCACCCAGTGCGTCCTTGAATCGCTATGCTGTGGTCAGGGGACAAAGCCACATCAGTGAAAACGTCCTGGTGGCACAGCGGGCATATCTGAGAAATGCATGGATGGGAAAGGGTGCCAATGCCCAGGAGAACTGTTACATCATCAATTCCCGTCTTGAAGGCAACAACATTACGGCCCATGGCGGTAAAGTCATCCACGCCCGTCTGGGGGAAAATGTTTTTGTCGGCTTTAATTCTTTTCTTCGGGGAACCCATGATTTTCCCTTGGAGATCGGGGAAAGAAGTATTGTTATGCCGCACACCATCATTGATCTGAATGCACCCTTGAAGATTCCGGCAGGGCATATTGCTTGGGGTTACATCAGAAACGCCGAGGACCTTGCACGACACAGCATTTCCATCAAAGCGCTCTCTGAGGTTGACGGTAAATTCAACCTGGGTGCCATGAAATTTAAGGGCAGCGGTGCTGAATTTGTTCAGGCCTTTAAACATCGAATCGAGCATATTTTAGAGGCCAACGGTGCTTTTTTTGACGGCCGGCAAAACATGGGGCATGCCCAGAAATCCCAGGACATTTCATTCAACATCATTCATCCCTATCGGAAGGGCCCGCAAAAGGGCATCTATCCAAGGATAGATATTCAGCCATAAAAAACATAATACCCAAAATGAGCGCAAACAAAATAACGATAAATGGTAAAAAATAACAATTACCGTTTTAAAACAACCGCAGTTAAGATATTAACAAGATGATATAAAAGCGTTATTCGCCAGGTGATTATGGCTTCATTTTGTTGGTCCTAAAATAAATAATTGCATTTAAATAATCCGTTTTTCATCGGATTAACCCATCACCTTTCAGAAAAAGCCATGCCCCATTCAGATTTCATCCAACTTATGAAAGAAAAAGCAGAAACCGTACAGGCTATTGTTTCGAAAATTAATCATATGGAGCAAGCATTCCGGTACACGATCGATTTGACCCAAAAACAGGGAGGCAAAACCGTTGCGGCTACAGGATTAAAACCCAGCGAATCGCGCCTTCTGAAAAAAGCGTGTGAAGCGTCCGAACTCGAGTTGCTCGAATTTCCCTTAAGGTCTCATACCCATGAGATTCACACATCTCTTACGCCTGTTGACTGGGGGATTGCCGAAACCGGAACATTGGTGATCGATTCTTCCTCGGAAGATGTTCGTATTGCCACCATGCTGGCCGAAACCCATATCGCTGTTTTGCCGGCCTCAAAAATCAAACCCGACAGCGAAAGCTTGGAAAAGGAATTGAATGCCGTCCTCATGGCCGATACCCCGTCTTATTATGCGTTCATTACCGGTGCCAGCAGAACGGCGGATATCGAAAGGGTGCTGGCCATCGGGGTCCACGGTCCCCAGGAGTTGCATATTCTTATCGTGGAGGAAGATTCCGAATGATCAAAACCGCCCAGGATATGAAATCGTATAAAAAGCAGCTCAAAGAGGCCCTTTCCGATCAATTTCTTCGAACTGCATTGGACAACTTTTATACGGCCTATCGGGAAAACCGCTCCGCAGTTTATGACGGTATCGATTTTGAAAGTATAAAAAAAGAGATCGCAACCGAAAAAGACGGCGCACTCCCGTATCTTGAAGACCTGTATGAAGAATTCAAGGTCCATGCAGAAACCGCCGGTGCCAAAGTTCATATTGCTAGAAATGCGCAGCAGGCCAATGAAATTATTACTGCCATTGCAAAGGAAAATAATGTAAAAAAAATCGTCAAATCCAAATCGATGACCGCTGAAGAGACGTTCCTCAACGACCATTTAGAAAAGGAGGGCTTTACGGTAACGGAGACGGATCTGGGTGAATGGATTATCCAGCTTCGCAAAGAAGGACCGTCCCATATGGTGCTTCCGGCCATCCACCTTTCCCGCCATCAGGTGGGCGATCTGTTTGCAGATGTCACCGGGAAAAAGCAAAACTCTGAAGATATCGACAAACTGGTCAAAGTTGCCAGGCAAGAACTCAGACCCACGTATCTGGCGGCGGATATGGGGATCAGCGGGGCCAATTTCGCCATTGCGGAATCCGGATCTTTGGGTCTGGTCACCAATGAAGGGAATATGCGTCTGGTGACCACAATGCCGCGGGTCCACGTGGCCCTGGTGGGTTATGACAAGTTGATTCCAAATTTAAAGACGATGCTTCGAATCCTCAAAGTTCTTCCCAGAAACGCCACCGGTCAGGCCATCACCTCTTATGTCACGTGGATAAAGGGGGCTGTGGAATGCGGCGCTTCTCCATCGAACCGGAAGGTCATGCATGTCGTATTTCTGGACAACGGACGTCTTGCCCTGGCCAAAGACCCGGTTTTTTCACCGGCGCTAAGATGCATTCGATGCGGGGCCTGTGCCAATGTCTGCCCCGTCTACAGCAAGGTGGGCGGCCATAAATACGGCCATGTCTACATCGGTGCAATCGGTTTGATTCTAACCCTTTTTTACCATGGTATAGAAAATGACCGGGTGATCGTACAAAACTGCATCAACTGCCAAGCGTGCAGAGAAGTGTGTCCCGTGGACATCGATCTTCCCCATCTGATTAAAAAGACCTATCGTGCGGTGTTGGATCAAGACGGGAAAACGCCCGCAAAAAATTTCATTCTTTCCAGGGTCATGAAGAACCGCCGCCTGTTTCATTTTATCCTCCGCCAAGCCCATCTTGCCCAGAAGCCGCTGGCCCGAAAAGGGCCCATGATTCGCCATTTGCCGAACTTTTTTGAAAAAAGGCATGGATTTCGAAGCCTTCCGGTGATCGCCGAAACGCCGTTTAGAGATCAATGGAAACACCTGCGCAAACACCTTGTCCGTCCGAAATATACCGTGGCGCTCTTTGCCGGATGTGCCGTCGATTTCATCTACCCTGAACACGCCAGAGCCCTGGTTACACTACTTGAAAGACACCGTGTTCAGGTAGAGTTTCCCAAGGATCAAACCTGCTGCGGATTACCGGCATCGATGGCGGCCGAGGAGGCCACGGCCCGGGACCTGGCGCTCCAGAATATTCGGGCCGTTCAGCCTGAAAAATATGATTACATCCTTACCCTGTGCGCTTCCTGCGCGTCTCATCTCAAGCACAATGGTTTCAAGATATTCAAAAAAGATTCAGATTGGCTGGAAAAGCTAAAAGAATTTTCGGATAAGATCATCGATTTCAGTTCTTTTATGGTCAATGTGCTCGATGTATCTTCAGAAGGAATTAAGGCAACCCATAAAAAAGTCGCCTATCACGCCCCGTGTCATCTGTGCCGGGGCCTGCAGGTTACCACGGAACCCCGAAAACTTATCCAATTGGCGGGCTACACCTATATACGGTCTAAAGACGAAGATGTCTGCTGCGGGTTCGGCGGATCTTATTCAATCGATTTTCCTGAAATATCTGCCGAGATCCTAAAAAAGAAGCTGGACAACGTGGAAGATACCCCGGCCGAACTTCTGGTCACGGACTGTCCGGGTTGCGTCCTTCAGCTTCGCGGTGGTATGAATAAACGAGGCGGAAAGATTCAGGTCAAACATATTGCAGAACTTCTTGCCGAAACAAAACAATAACTCAAGTTTTGCACCGATTGGTAACGCGTGCAGCTAAACTATCAAATGATTTGGTTTTGATGCGTCGGTTTTAACCCTGGAGGATGAAAAGTGGCGGAAAGAGCACATATATCGAAGCTTATCGTTATTGTTTGGATAATATTCTTTTGGGGCTGTGCCCAGCAGCGCCCGGTCCTTTACCCAAATCCCTACCTGCAGAACGTCGGGAATGAAAAGGCCCAGGCCGATATCGATGAATGTGTGCGTTTGGCCACCGAGTATGGTGCCAAGGAGGACGTCGGCGGAAAGATCGCCAAAGATACGGCCACCGGTGCTGCCGTCGGTGCAGCCACAGGCGCTGCGATCGGCGCCGTGCTCGGCAAAAATGTGGGACGCGCTGCAGGTGCGGGTGCAGCCGGGGCCGGGGCCGGCGTGTTGACGCATAGTGTGATCCGTTCAGGGAACGCTGATCCGCTCTTTCGCCGTTATGTTGAAAAATGCCTCCAAGAAAAGGGCTATGAAACCATCGGCTGGCGCTAGTTCGTATTTTTCATAAAAAATTCGGGCTAAGATTTAAGTATTAAATAAGCGACGTATCCCACATAACAGGCCAAAAGAACAACACCGTCCTTGCGATTCACAACGGAAGTCTTTCTCATCATCAGCCACGGCAGAATGCTGACAAAAATCATTACCATGTAATCGAAAAGCAGGCCGCTTTCAACGAATCCCCCGGGAATCGGAATGGGCCTCACCAGCGCGGCTGCACCGAGCACACTGAGAATGTTAAAAACATTGCTCCCCACAAGGTTGCCGATACTGATTTCCATCTCTTTCCTAAATGCGGCAACAACAGAAGTGGCCAGCTCCGGAAGAGACGTTCCCAGAGCCACGATGGTCAGACCGATGAATTTTTCGCTGACGCCGAATATTTTCATGATGGCTACGGCGGCCTCAATAAAAATATCAGCACCGACAACCACCCCGACAATTCCCGCAAAGACCCATACCATCTGCCGTCTTCTGGACGGCACATATTCAATTTCTTCCACGGCATGGGCGAAAGCGACACTCTCTTCCTTTAACGCCTGCCTGGATTCTTTAACGGCAATGTAATAATTGAAGCATGTGTATAAGACAATTCCACAGAAAAGCGACGCACCTTCGAGTCTACTGATTTCCGAATTAAGAGAAATCAGCAAAAGATATAAGGATACCCCGAACATTATCGGTATGTCTCGACGGAATACCGACCGGTGACTTTTTATCGGATGGATTAAGGCTGCCAGGCCGAGAACCAGGGCAATGTTGCAAATATTACTTCCGACGACATTGCCCACAGCGATCATGCTTTTATCTTTAATGGAAGATACAACGCTGACAAGCAGCTCGGGTGCTGAAGTCCCGAATGCAACGACCGTCAAGCCGATAACCAAGGGTTTCAAACCGAAATTTCGTGCAAGGCTTGAAGATCCTTTTACCAGCCAGTTGGCGCCATAATAGAGCAGTAAAAACCCTAATACAAAAAGGGATAGATTGAGTATCATATGGAAGCTCCGGTAAAAATTCTCTTAACTTCCATATTCGTATCAAACTTACACTATAAATGTAACCCCTTCAGCGAAAAAAATAAAATCCATCCCAAAACGACATCAGCACGACACAACCTGCCTATAGAAATGGGAAAATAGCCAAAGAACGAAAATAAATATTTTTTCTTTGTGTGGTGATACATTCTTTTTTTTCCGGCCGATCCGGGTTAAGAAAAAAGGTTGCATAAAAGTTTCGATTTAGGGTAAAAACTTCGAAATTTCATTTTCGGTTGGGTTGTATTGTCCAAATTAAATAGTGTCTATCCACAATTGTAAAATGGACATGGTACGTTTCCAATTCATAAATGAGCAATTTTTGTCCGGATCAAGGCCGCACAAGGGTTTTCGGTGAGGCATACTTCTCTGTATGCCGCAGCCGGAAACCCGCGGAGAACGCAGATCCGGGCGAAAAGGGCCATTTATGGATGGAAACTAAATAGGTTTTTGCAGGGTTCATGAAATCGGATGGGGAGAATCATCGATGCACTATGAGGGAAATATCATTCGGCCGCCCAGCGAAGCCAACAGCATTCTGCTTCAGATAACGGTTGGGTGTTCTCGAAACAAATGTACATTCTGTGGCGCATACAAAGGGGAGCGTTTCCGCATAAAACCGGATTCCGTAATTATGGAGGATATCGCGTTTGCTTCAAATCATTGCCGCCGCCAGCGCCGGGTATTTCTCTGTGACGGAGATGCGTTGATTGTTCCCCAGAAAAGACTTATGAATATTTTAATGGAAATTGAAAAACAGCTTCCCTGGGTAACACGGGTGGGTGCATATGCCAATTGCAAAAGCCTTAAAATGAAAAGCCTTGACGAACTCAAAGCGTTGAAAGCCCATGGTCTGGGTATCCTCTACATGGGATTGGAAACCGGTGATGATATTACATTGAAAAAAATCAACAAAGGTGCAACATCGGAAGAGATGATCCAAATGGGGATAAAGGCACGGGCGGCAGACATGAAACTGTCTATTACGGTGCTGCTGGGGATTGCCGGCAAAAAGCGATCTTTGATACATGCCCGGGAAACCGGACGGGTACTTTCCGCCATAGACCCGGAATATGTGGGTGCACTGACCCTAATGCTCATTCCCGGGACACCGTTATATCAGGACTACGTCGATGGAGAATTTCCCCTTCTTAAACCGGATGAGATGCTGAATGAGCTCAAAAGCATGATCGCCGCCACGGATCTTTCCAAGGGGCTTTTCCATGCCAATCACGCTTCAAATTATCTTCCCATCAAGGCAAGGCTGCCCAAAGACAAGGCGATGACGCTTCGCCTTATTGATGACGCTTTGGCAGGTAAAATATCGCTCAAGCCGGAATATTTTAGAGCGCTTTAATCCGAACGTGTTATGTAGAAAAATAAAATCGTGGTACGATGTTATGTAACGCGGCGATGCCCCTTCAAAGGGGCTTTACTATCCCCGATTCAGGCAGGAGGTATTCAAATTTAAAAATCAATATTGATTTAGGCTTTTGAAAAACGTATGACATTCATATCCCTTTTATTTAATCTTGAAAAACCTGGTCCTCTGGACCAGGTCAGAGTTCTCCGGCTCAGCCTGGAGAAATGCTGCAAGAGTTTGAAGTGAACTAAAGTTTAAAGTGAGCTAAAG
>JAQYVT010000091.1 GCA_030145345.1 Desulfobacterales bacterium | reverse complement strand
TGCCAGTCATCTTCTGGAAGGCGGTGCTGACTTGAGAACCGTCCAGGTGATGCTGGGCCATGTCGATATTTCTACCACCCAGATTTATACCCACGTCGCCCGGGAGCATCTCCGGAAGATACATGAGAAGTTTCATCCGAGAGGGTAATTGGTTTCCATCCATAAATGGTGGTCGGTCTGGGCCAGGGTTGATGGTTGTGCCCTTGGCACTATCCATTTAAGTAAAAAATGATTTGCGCTGAAAGCGCTTTCCTCAACTTTAGGCAATTTAGGCATTTTAGCTCAATTTAGACACTTTTTATTTTTACCATTTTACGGGAATTCGAACCGTCTTTTTGGCCTTGTTGGTAAACAGAAGATACCCGTTCTTCTTTCCGTATTGGTAAAGATCTCTGGTAATCTCTACATCTGCTTTACAGTAGTCGATGATCTCACGTATCCGCCCCTGTTTCCACCAGCGCAGGGCCTGAAGGCCGTCCGCGGTCTTTTTTTTCCCCAAGGTCACACCTGCCAGGTGATCCAGAGAGAGTCGGTAGCCGAGGCGATTATGAACATCTTCAAGAATATCGAGGGCCGGAAGGTTTTCAAAACTAAAATCCGAATATCCACCCAGCACGCGGAAGTCGAATTTCTTGATATTGAAACCGACCACAAGATCGCAACCTTTAAGGTGTTCGACAAGTTGAGATATCTGATCATCTAAAAACTCGAAATAGGTATCTTCTTTAGAATCATAAAGCACGACGCAGCTGATACCCATCAAATCCGCTCGATGCCAGCCGCCCACCGCCTGGGCAGAACGCTGGGTCTCCACATCGAACACACAAAAGTGAATATCGTCCTCGGCGATCGGGTGTTCCGGTTTCTGGAATGTGCCCCGTTCAACTTTGGTCTGTTTGCGTCTTGCTGCCGATCTTTTCCGAAATCTCCCCTTAAAGCTCGGCGATCTTTTTTCCATATCCTTGGGGATATCTGCGCCGCGAAATGTTGAAGACTTTTTATCGGCGCCGGATTCATCCTTCGGTATAGGGTCGTCGAACCTAACTTCCCGCAGGCTTTTAGAATCACGATCCTTTATGATTTCTTCGAGCAGGAAACCGGCAGCAGCCTTGTCTATGGGTCTGTTTCCGGAGCCGCATTTGGGTGAATGGACACAGGAGGGACAGCCGGATTCACAGGGGCAGGCACGGATCAATTCAAATGTGTACTCGAGCAGGTCTCGGGCGCGCTTAAAAGCCTGGAGACTCAGGCCGGCACCGCCGGGGACGCCGTCATAAATAAATACCGCCGCGCTGCCAACCTGTGGATGAAGCGGTGTGGAAATACCGCCCAGGTCATTTCGATCTGCCATTACCAAAAGCGGAAAGATGCCGATTGCAGCATGTTCGATGGCATGGATCCCCCCCATAAAATGGAGATACTTTGCTTCCGCTTTTTTTTGAATTCGAGGCGGAATTTTAAACCACAGCCCGTCGGTTTCAAAAATCTGTTCCGGAAGATCCAAGGGTATAACGCTCAACCTTTTTTTAGCATGTATCCGCCATTTTTCATATCCCAAAACCTTATCTGTTACTTTAAGTTTACCGGCATATACAATTGTATCTAAGATGTTTTTTTCATCATATATATCCAGTATTTCCGTATTTTTTTGTGATCTTACCCGGGTATAATAATCGACGTTGGCTCTGGAAACTTTAACGGTCCGTGTATCCAGATCGAGGATGTCCACAAGAAATGTATCGCCTTTATGAAGATAAATAGCTCCGGGATGGGTCTCTTTAAAGGCCCTGAATCCATCGATCTCCCCTTTGCTCCGGCCGGTCTTGTTGCTGACAATATTGAAACGGTCTCCCGTTCCTCTCAGGTCGACATGCCGGTGGGGCGCCTGCCGGCTGGAATAGAGTTCCGTCCCATCTTCACTTCTTAAAAGATCGCCTTTGGCCTCGAGGCTTGAGACAGCCTTTTTAACATGTTCATGGGACATCAATGGTTCGTCTGACTTTAAGGGCAGTTCGGCTGCCGCACAGATGATATGTTTGGATGTAATCTCAGAATTGTACGGGTTGACCACCGCCGCTTCGGGCTCACGATCCAAAAAATCTTCGGGATTTCGCATAAAATATTGATCCAGAGCATCTTCACCGGCAATCAGCACCAGCGCGGACTGCTGTCCGCTGCGCCCTACCCTGCCGCCCCTTTGCCACGTCGCCACAACGGTGCCGGGGTATCCCACCAAAAGACACAGGTCCAAATCACCGATGTCGATACCGAGTTCGAGGGCACTGGTAGATATCACGGCCAATAGATCACCCTTGGCAAGCCTTGCTTCAATCTCCCTTCGCTCTTCAGGAAGGAATCCCGCCCGATACGCACTAATTCTGCTGGCAAACGGCCCGGATTGACTTCCTGCCCAAATGGCGATCAACTCGGTGAGTTTTCTGGATTGGGTATAAACAATCGTTCGCAAACCTCTGTGAAGGGCTGCTTTCAGTAACAGTATGGCCGTCTGTGCCGGTCCCTGGGCCGGATTGATAAATACGACGTGTTTCTCGCCCAGAGGCGCGCCGCTTTCTGTGATGGTGTCCACCGTTAACCCCGTAAGTTGCTGGGCAAGTTGGGTAGGATTGGACACGGTGGCAGAACAAAAAACGAATTTAGGGGCTGCACCGTAAAAAGAACATATCCTTCGAAGCCGTCTGAAAACCTGGGCCATATGGGACCCCATGATCCCGCGATAGGTATGAACTTCATCCACCACCACCGTATCCAAAGAACCAAAAAATTCTGCCCACTTTAGATGATGCGGCAGCAGCGAAAGGTGAACCATTTCCGGATTGGTCAAAAGAATGTTGGGCGGTGTTTGTCTGATACGTTTCCGATGCCAGGCCGAAGTGTCTCCATCGTAAATCTCGATGGTGGGCCTTACCATTTTACCGTGGGCTGAAAGTTCCTGAAAGGTGCGCAGTTGATCCTGGGCCAGCGCCTTTAACGGGAAAATGTAAAGGGCTTTTGAATCCGGATTTTTTAACACCTTTTCCATCACCGGAAGATTATAAATGAGCGTCTTGCCGCTCGCTGTCGGCGTTGCAACCACCAGGTGCCGGTCAGACCGTATCCGATCAACGGCATCCACCTGGTGCCGGTAAAGATCATGGATCCCTGCAGACTTGATTATATGGTCTATTTCTTTGGGCCACGGTTTTTCAGGTTTCGAGAAAAGGGGGGGGTGCTCGGGCAGCACCGTATGATGCACCACTTGACTGCCCAGGCGCTTTGAAGAAACGAGTGACTGGACATACTCTTCTATGGCGTTTTTTTTATGCATAAATTTGAGGAAGGCGCCGTCATCTTACTTTCTTTACTTGAAAAAATGAAAATCTGGTTATATTATAACCTAATTGATCGAAAGTTTAGGATGTCCTTATAATGTTTCTCCCAGTTTGTTTACGATCAATTAGGGTTATATGGTGATTTATAAACTAGTGCCATATTGCATGACGGAATCCGCTTTGCAAGAGAAATGAGCGAGGGTTTTTGTTTGGCAAAAAACCAAAGGACTCTTTTCTCTTACCTAAATTGAGCGATTGTCGAGTTTGCCGGAGATGCAAGGCATGAGACATGCAGCCGTAGTCTGCTACTGCAAATGTCTCATAACGATGCAGATTCGGTAATCCTCCTGAGGCGGATAAAACTCGGCAATCCCGAAGGGTTTCAAATGGAGAAAATTTTTTGCTTAAATAAATCCACCTATTAAATGAGACCCATTAGCTATTGTAGAATGTATATTTATTTATAATTATTACTTTTTTATAGCCCTGTCACTATTTGAAACGCTCAGTTTAGGTCTTAATTACAGGGTGCCCTATCTTCTAATAAGGTTTTTGTAAGGTTTATTTTTATGATGCTTAATCAAGTTGTCGTGTTGGTTGTTTTGCTTTTTTTGTCCGGTTTTTTCTCCTCAGCCGAAACCGCCCTATTTTCCTTGAGTCGAACAAAAGCCAGACATCTCGCAAAAACGAAAGGCAAGTCTTACATTCTTATCAAACAGATGAAGCAGGATCCCCATAGACTCCTCTCCACGGTCCTCATCGGAAACAATATCGTAAATGTGGGCGCTGCAGCCCTGGCAACGTCCATCACGATGGATATCTTCCCGAATTATGCAGTGGGCCTTGCCACCGGTATCATGACGTTTCTGATTCTGGTTTTTGGCGAAGTATTGCCGAAATCAATCGCCACCCGGAACAATATCTTAATTGCAAGAGTGACCATATATCCGATCTACTGGCTGTCGATTCTGTGTTATCCGCTGATTAAATTCCTTATTTTTATTCCCAAACTCACCGGAAAAATCAAAAAAACACCCACCGTCACCGAAGAAGAATTGATGACCTTTGTTGAAGTTGTTGAAGAAGAAGGAGAAATTAAAGAAGAAGAAAAGGAACTGATACACAATATTTTTGAGTTCGATGACACCAACGCTTCGGAAATAATGACACCCAGAGGTGACATGTTCGTGATTGACTCCGATAACAAGGTGAATTTAGAAGACATCGTCAAGTCGGGTTTTACGAGGATTCCGGTAATCGAGGATGATATCGACCATGTCATCGGCATCATCAACATAAAAGACCTCTTTTTACACAATGTATCGTCAGATGATCCCGTCGATGTCCGAAAGATCATGACCAGACCTTATTTTGTTCCGGAAAATAAAAAACTCGACAAACTGCTTCATCAATTCAAAAAAAGAAAGCATCATATGGCCATCGTTGTGGATGAACATGGCGGCGTATCCGGATTGATCACTCTGGAAGATGCATTGGAAGAGATCGTGGGGGAAATCAGCGATGAATCCGACCGGGAAGAACCCCATATTATCAAGTACAAAGACACAGAATGGATGGTTCTCGGGAAGTCCGATATCGACGAAGTCAACGAGACCCTAGGGATGAAAATCCCTGATTCTAAAGATTATGACACCTTTTCCGGATATGTCTTGAATACCATTGGACGAATCCCCCAGGAAAAGGAAAAAATAACCATCGAAACTTATATCATCACCGTGGAAGAGATGGATGGAAACAGAATCAATAAATACAGGATCAAAGAGCAGATATGAAATTCGATGAGATACTTAGAATGCGCAGATCCACAAGATCGTTCGATTCAAGACCCGTGAAGGAAGGCGATGTTCTGTCTATTCTGGAAGCCGCACGACTTGCCCCGTCTGCCTGCAACAGCCAGACCTGGCGTTTTGTAACCGTAACCCGACCTGAAATTATTCGAAAAATATGTCATGGCGCCATGCGCCCTGTTATTCCGAACCGATGGCTGGAACAGGCGCCGCTTGTTTTTGTGGGATGTTCCCAGCTGGATGTCATAGCCAACCGTATCGGCTCCGGGGTAACCGGCATTGAATATTATCAGATCGATCTTGGGATAGCCATGGAACACATGGTATTAAAAGCCACCGAACTAGGGCTTGGAACCTGCTGGATCGGCTGGTTCGATGAAAGTACCCTCAAAAAAATCCTAAATATCCCCAATAAAATCAAGGTTTCGGCCTTGTTGGCAGTGGGGTATTCCAAAGATGAATCTTCCAAGAAAAGAAAAAGAAAACCGTTGGAGAAGATCGTTTTTTCCGAAAAATGGGGACAACCGATCCGGGAGAAGTGATTATAAAGGGTTCAAGGATTCCAGGGTTCGAGGATTCGAGTGAAAGGCTAAAGAACAGACCTGATAACGTCCTTAGATAACAAACCGTTGCCACCTTATTTCATCAAACCCTTGACCCCTTGAATCCTGGAACCCTATTCTCCAATTAAATTGGAGAAGAACCAATGCTTATAGTCTCACGTCTTGACACGCTCTACATATTCCCCGGTTCGGGTGTCGATTCGAACCAGCTCTCCTTCTTCCACAAAGGGGGGAACCTGAATTACATAACCGGTTTCAAGTGTCGCAGGCTTTGTATCCCCGGAAGCCGTATCTCCCTTGGCCCAAGGATCGGATTTTGCAATTTTTAAATCTACAAAAATAGGCAACGATATACCGATGGGTTTTTCGTCAAAGTAAAGGACATTGCAAACCGTGTTTTCCTTTAAAAAATCGACGGCTTCGCCCAGCTGATCTCTGGTAAGAAAATCCTGTCCATAGGTCGACGTGTTCATGAAACAGTATTGTTCGCCGTCTGCATACAGGTATTCCATTTCATGCTCTTCGAGGTTCGCTTCGTTGAATTTATCACCCGATCTAAACGTCCGGTCAAATTGAGCGCCGGTCACCATATTTTTAAGCTTGCACTTGTAATAGGATTTGCCTTTGCCGGGTTTTGAAAATTGAAACTGCACCACCACATACGGGTCTCCGTCGATTTCAATTTTCAGGCCTTTTCTCAGGTCACTGCTGTCATACATACGTTATCGCTCCTTATCTTTTACTTCGGTTGAGCGGTTCAGGGTTCAACGTTCCGGGTTGGAAAAACCTCAAACAGCTCGCATCCATGTGATACTGGTTTCATCGTTATTTCAAAACCCTTCCACCCAATAGGTTCTGGCAGGTATTCCGGTTTTTGATCAATATTTTGTTCAGTTTCAATCGGTTGTAACCCTTGAACTTTGAACCCTGAACCTGGAACCGATCCGTTTAGGTTTTATATACTTCAATACCCGGACAATCGGTGTCCACCCTAACGTTGCAAAAGTCGAGGGTGCTGCAAATCCAAGCTCGCCCGCCAGCCAAGCAAGGCGAGGCGGCCTGGGGCGCCGAAGGTGAAGTCGTAGTAATTTACTGCGAACCTTTGGCAACACTGGAGATGCGGCATCCTCGGCTTTCCCATTGGGTAAATAACATGGCTGTTTCCAATATTTTTATGATGTCATCTGGGGTTAATCCCATCCAAGCAGAGAAAAAGTCCGGAAATACTGGCCATTAAAGTCATTAAACTCATTTTGCCATGTTATTTATGCAACCCGGGTCCGAAATATTTCTCCGCCCTGTGCACCGCATCGATCAGGCGTTTGATCTTGGCAAAGTCTTTTTTGAACCGTATGGATCGTCCTTGAGGGTCCACAGCATTGGTCCCTGTGCAGCTGTCGACGCCGGCGGGTCGAACATGCACGATACCGTCAAACACATTGTCGGGTGTAATTCCGCCCGCCAATATTACAGGAATGCGGCATTGTCTAACCAGGTCAGCGGCCACATCCCAATCACAGATCTTGCCGGTGATGCCCACAAAACCCTTGACCGGCTGATGGTCGGAAAACGATCCGGATCCCTTTGTAATGAGCGTGTCCGTTAAAAAATAATCGCTGACCGGCTCGAACATCCGTGCCAGATCCAAGGTTGCAAAATTATCGGCAATGCCGGGTTGACGGATCGGAATCGATCGCATGATTTCGATCTCAGGGAATCTTTTCTTAACGTTTTTTTGCAGGAATACAAGTTCATCCCAGGTTTCGCCGTGTTCTTTTTGCCAAGGCAAGAGTTCACAAAAATGGACCACGTCGGGTCTATAATAGTCGAGGATGCGGCATATGGCATCAAGATCGCTAAAAAGCGGTATCAAACTGCTCCTGCCGCCGACACCATGAATCCGGTTAACGGTATCTCTGATTTCCGGAATTTTCCACGATTCCTTGGAAACAACAACACTGCCGATATGATCCACGCCCAGCGCAATCAGTCTCTCAGCCTCGGCAGGTGTCTGAACCTCGTAAATCTGGATTAATATAGGAGTTGACATTTCGAGCTGCTTTTAACATATTCAATTTGTTTTCGCAAATCGTTAGCCGATACACTTTGACAGCACATATTCTGTTGTTTTGACAAAAAAATATAACGCCAGGTCAAGCCATCCATATTAACTTATCGTAAGGAAACCTATGATACTTATTATCGATTTTGGTTCTCAATACAATCAGCTGATCGCTCGCCGTGTCAGAGAATTCCATGTATACTGTCAAATCGACCCGCCGGGTGTCGATATTGACCACATAAAAAACCTGAAACCCAAAGGAATTATACTGTCGGGCGGGCCATCCAGCATTTATGAAAAAAACAGTCCCAAGTGCGATCAAAGGATCTTTGACCTGGGAATTCCCGTTCTCGGAATCTGTTATGGCATGCAATTTATGGTCAAGGCCCTCGGCGGTAGCGTTAAAAGGTCCCAAAAGCGTGAATATGGATTTGCAGCGCTTAACGTAAAAAAACACGAAGGCCTCTTTAAAGGCATTGGAGAAAAAACAGACACCTGGATGAGCCATGGCGATTCCATCGAGAAACTGCCACGGGGTTTTATCATAGCGGCGTCCACTGAAAATACAAGAGTGGCGGCAACGGTCCATCGCAAAAAAAATCTTTACGGCCTCCAGTTCCATCCCGAAGTTCATCATACCGTTCGGGGCAAAGCAATGCTTCGCAACTTTCTTTTCGATGTTTGCGGATGCAAACGCACATGGACCATGAAGTCCTTTGCCAGAGATTCAATTTCTCAGATCAAAGAAACCATCCAAGATAAAAGCGTCATTCTCGGTCTGAGCGGAGGGGTCGACTCATCCGTCACAGCGCTGTTGATTCACAAAGCCGTGGGGAAAAACCTGACCTGTATATTCGTGGATAACGGCCTCCTTCGAAAGGATGAAGCTGCAAAGCTCAAGAAGACATTGAAACAACACCTTCGGATAAACATCCGGTTTGTCAGTGCCAAAACAAATTTTTTAAAGGCGCTCTCCAACGTGACCGACCCGGAAAAAAAGAGAAAAATCATCGGCAAAATTTTCATGGATGTTTTTGAAGCAGAAGCCAAAAAGATTAAGGGTGCTGAATTTTTGGCTCAGGGGACCCTGTATCCGGATGTCATCGAGTCACAATCAGCCTTTGGCGGGCCGACGTCGGTCATTAAATCCCATCACAATGTCGGCGGACTTCCAAAAAACATGAAATTAAAACTTGTGGAACCGTTAAGATATCTATTTAAAGATGAAGTGCGACTTCTTGGAAAGGCATTGGGCCTTGATGAAGATCTGATTTGGAGACAGCCTTTTCCGGGGCCGGGACTTGCCATCAGAATCATCGGAGAAATCACCCCTAAACGTCTTTCAATATTAAGAGACGTCGATGATATTCTGCTTGATGAAATAAAAAACAGCGGCTATTATAGAAAATTATGGCAGTCTTTTGCCGTCCTTTTACCCTTGAAAAGTGTGGGGGTCATGGGAGACCAGCGAACCTATGAAAATATTGCTGCCGTTCGTGCGGTGACCAGCATAGACGCAATGACCGCCGATTGGGCCAGGCTGCCCCACAAACTTCTTGGAAAAATCTCTAATCGGATCATCAATGAAGTCACCGGCGTCAACCGCGTCGTTTATGATATTAGTTCGAAACCCCCCAGCACCATCGAATGGGAATAACACACGGAATAGATAAAATGACCGAGAAAAAATCCAGCCAATTCAAGATGCGCGTGGATGATGAGCGTCCGGATCTCCAGCTTCGGGATGAAGCCGACGCGTCGCAATTGGAAAAACTAAACAAACGTATGACTCGCATTTCGATTCTCATCCCCTGTTTGTTGGGTGCAATCCTTCTTGCGGGGTATTTTAGTATAAAAACCCATCTTACCCAGGTGAACACCACAGGGGCCATCGGGGTTCAAACCCTTTCCAAGGAACTTGAATCAAGGTTCTCCTCCCTTTCCGTTCGGGAGGCGACCCTGGAAGAATCTATGGGAAACAAGGTTGGATCTCTTGAAAAGACAGCCGCTGCGCTTCAGAAAAGTGTCAAAGAAGCTTCGACCGACATTCGACAAATCAGGACTGCCAGGAAAGCGGACAACCAAAAGACCGCAAATGCCATGGAAAAGATGGAAAAAACATTGGCTTCCATGTCTAAAAATCTTGACAAAATCTCATCCGACTTGAAGAGTCTCGATCAAGCACTGACGAAAAAAATGACGGTTTTTTCTGAAACCGGCAAAAATGATCAGGCAAAAATACGGTCGGACATCGCGGCACTCAAGTCTGCCAAGGTCGATCAAAAGGACGTGAATTCCGCATTGAAAGATCAACAGAAAATCTACCAGATAGCACTGCGCAAATTAACATCCAATCTTGAAGATAAAATAACACTTCTCGAAAAAAAATTAAAAGCACTCGAAAAGGTTGCGCCATCGTCTCAAAAACCAACGCAAGCCCAGCCTGCAAAGGCCGTGTCATCGATCAAGGTCGAGACCGAAAAAACGCCGGTGCCGGTGCCGGTGCCGCCCAAAAAGACGGTCATACCTGATTCCGGACCCATTATCGAAGAAGACCTTCACCCAAAAACACCGGGATGATGGATGGAGAAGAATGCCTAAAATGAGCTAAAATGCCTAAATTGCCTAAAATTGTTAAATAAACTCTGCCGCCTTTGAATCCTTGGCCCCTGCCTCCGGCCCATAGGGCCTACGGCCCGGAGGGACCCCTCGAACCTTTGCCACTTTGATTCATCAAATCCTTGAACTATTTCAAAGCATCCTTCTTCCTTTAGTTTTTTCACTCGAATCCTTGAACCCTTGAATCCTGGAACCCTCCATGAACACCCCGGCTCAATTGGAATGAAACACCTATCCTACTCTAACTCACTCCAACGAATCGGGAGATGGTCCTCAAGAATTTTCAAGAATTTTTTCCATCCTGGCAATATCCTCGGGCAGATCGACTTCCGGGGAATCATACTCGGAAATGACCACCTTTATTCGATGCCCATATTCAATGGCTCGCAACTGTTCGAGTTTTTCGATCTTTTCAAGGTTTCCTTCCGGAAGGGTCCTGAATATGTCCAAAAAGCGTCGGGTATAGGCATAAAAACCAAGATGCTTGTAGGTGTCAAAGCGTATCTGGGGATCCCGGCCGAAGGGTATGGGTGACCGGGAAAAATAGAGCGCATATCCCTGTTGATCGAATGTCACTTTACAATCTTTGGGATTGGTTATTTCGTTTTTATCGACGATCTTGAATGCCAACGTGCTCATGGAGAGGCCCGGATCTTTTAAAATAGGCGCTACCAGCTGATCGAGGCAGTGTGGATTAAAAAACGGCTGGTCACCTTGTACATTGATAACGATATCATCCTGCCCAAGATCCATCTTTTCTGCGGCTTCCCCGACTCTGTCCGTACCGGATCTGTTCTCTTCGGACGTCATGACGGCATTGCCGCCAAAGTTTAGAACGGTGTCATAAATTCGCCGGTCATCGGTGGCAACATAAACATCCGTAACATTTTTGGATTGTTTTGCCTTCTCGCAAACCCATTTGATCATGGGTTTTCCGGCAATGGGGGCGAGGGGTTTGCCCGGGAACCGGGTGGATCCGTATCTGGAGGGGATAATAACGACCGTCTTCATGTTTTTCTCCCTATTAAGATTTTAGGTTCTTCTCCAATTTAGTTGGAGAAGAGGGGCCAGGATTCAAGGGGTCAAGGGTTTGTTTTCTAAGGACTTTATCAGCGCCTTTAACATTCTTTCGATTTCTGCGATGTCTTTTTTCAGCTATTGTTTTTAATTTTTTAGCATTTCACTCGAATCCTGGAATCTTCTCAAAATATTTTTCTTTCTTTGGGAATTTTGCTTTTATGGTATATATCTCTAAACAGAGTTCGCATGACTTTTTCCAGACTTTCAACTCTTTGTAATTCTTTAGCATTTGCACTCGAACCCTTGAACCCTTGAACCCTTGAACCCTCTATGATCACACCTGTTCAATTGGACATGACATACTTTTTTTCCCAAATTAACACCAACTAATCGGGAAATGATCCAGATTTTATTGACCGGATAATAACGTTTGGGTTATCTACCCCATAGTTGCAACGTTAGGTTCTATAGGCTCCTGTTTGAGCATTTTGTGGCCAAACTTTTTCTTGTCGCCACCAAGACACCACGGCACTCATAAAAAATAATATATATCCTTTGTGCCTGCCCGCCATCGGCTTCGCCTTAGGCGAGGCGGGCGGGTCTTTGTGCCGTTGTGGCAAACAATTTTTACTTTCGGTCTGTCCGAGTCAGGAAATTATATCATGGATATGGAATCATTAAAACAGCTCCTTGACAATGTTGCCAGGGGCAAACTTTCGGTTGAAAATGCTGCACAAACCCTTAAACATCTGCCATTCGAGGATGTAGACTATGCACATATAGATCATCATCGCGCCCTTCGCAAGGGCTTTCCTGAAGTCATTTTCGGACAGGAAAAGACTTCCGGCCAGATTATCGGTATCATGGAAAAAATGATGCTCCAAGAAAATATTGTCTTGGTGACCCGAATCGATGAACTTCAGGCAGATCGCGTTGTTTCACGATTTCCCGATGCAGTATATCACAAAGATGCAAAAATGGTTGTATTGAAAAAAGATGAGATCCCCATACGGGGTAAAGGGACCATCGTTGTCATTTCAGCGGGCACTTCAGACATACCGATTGCCAAAGAAGCTTCGCTTACGGCACAGGCCATGGGCAACCACGTAGAATCCGTTTTTGATGTGGGGGTTGCCGGCCTTCACCGGTTGTTCGACCATAAGAACTTGATCGATGAAGCATCGGTCCTTGTTGTGGTTGCCGGAATGGAAGGTGCGCTTCCCAGCGTGATCGCCGGGATGGTCAGCCGGCCGGTGATCGCCGTTCCCACAAGTGTCGGCTACGGCGTCAGCTTTGGCGGTCTGACCGCCCTTTTCGCCATGCTCAACAGCTGCAGTTCCAATGTGGCGGTTGTCAATATCGACAACGGATTCGGCGCCGGATATATGGCGGCGATGATTAACCGGGTATAGGAACCTTAACGGATCGGTTCCAGGATTCCCTCCGGGCCGTAGGCCCTATGGGCCGGAGGCAGGGTTCAAGGTTCAAGGGTTACAACCGATTGAAACTACTCAAAATATTGATTAATTCCGGAATACCTGCCATAACCTATTGGGTGGAACGGTTTTGAAACCACAATGAAGCCAGTATCACATGGATGCGAGCTGTTTGAGGGTTTTCCAACCCGGAACGTTGAACCCTGAACCGTTCAACCCAGAAAGAACCTAAGTTGAGCGATTTTTGAAACGCTCGATTTAAGAGGAGTCATAGGATGCGTACAGATGAAAAATTCTGGATAGGATTCGGCGATATTCACGAAGATATTTCACGGGTCAGCGAAATTCCCGAGCTCTCTGCTGCAGCGGGCGTCATCGTCAGCGGAGACATCACCAACCGGGGCGGTATACGGAAGGCAAGTCAACTTTTGGAAGTAATTTATAGAATAAATCCGTTAATTTATGCACAGATCGGCAATATGGATCGCGCTGAAATCACCACCTATCTGGATGAAAAGGGTTGGAACATTCACGCAACGGGAAAACAGTTGGCCGAGGATATCGGTATTATGGGGGTGGGATACTCCACACCCACGCCGTTTAGGACCCCTTCCGAAGTTCCCGATTCAAAGCTGGCACAGTGGTTGAACGAGGGGTATGCGCAAATAAAGCACCTGCCGAAATTGATTCTCGTGGCCCATGACCCGCCCTTTGGCTCAAAAGCCGCCGATCTGCCATCCGGCGAAAACGTAGGGAACCGTTCGGTTCTGGAATTCATCCAGCGTATCCAGCCGGACGTCTGTCTCACCGGACATATCCACGAAGCAGCGTCCGAGGAGTTCATCGGCAAAACAAAGGTGGTGAATCCAGGGATGTTGTACAGGGGGGGCTACGCCCGTATCCGGCT
>JAQYVT010000090.1 GCA_030145345.1 Desulfobacterales bacterium | reverse complement strand
TAAATAACTCCCCACAATCACCTTAACCTCAATAAAGCAAGGTTAGAGCTCAATAGAGACTCTCAAATTACCAGGATCGGGTAAGGTGGCGCCATTTGGTTCGCTGTTTTTTATAAAAAAAGTTCTTGACTAAAATAAACCAGGGTTCAAGTGAAAAACAAAAAAATATTCAAATAAAGGAACCCATATTTTGTTGGCAGGGGATTTAGATTGAATTGAAAAAGTGAATTGGGTACACTAAAAAAAGACATCGCAGAAAGAGAAAGAATGTTAAAGGCGCTGATAAAGTCTTTAGAAAACAAACCCTTGAATCCTGGACCCCTTGCACCCTTGATTCATCAAATCCTTGGACCCTCTTCTCCAACTAAATTGGAGAAGAACCAACAATTTAAATTACCGTCTTTCGTTTAATTGAGGTTTGACATTTATGCGTGATTTCAGTGTAACAGATAAAAGGTATCGAGAAGTGTTCGGCAAAAAGTGGAATGAAATGGAAAAGAAATGACCAGAGCGACAACTGAGACGCTGCTTAAAAAACGGATAAAACGGCATGTGATCGGTCGAAAAAGGCAGTTTTTTGCGGCAACCGCACCGGGCCTTGAAAAGATCTGCCAAGAGGAACTGAAAGTCCTCTTGCCATCCGGAACACCCATGGCGATCGTCGAAGGCGGGGTTAAATTCGAGGGGCGGCTTCACGACTGCTACCTTGCCGATCTGAACCTTCGCACCGCCAACCGGCTCCTCATGCGCATCGATTCGTTTCATGCCGCTAATTTTCGGAAACTCGAAAAAAACCTGACCGCTGTCCCCTGGGAGCTTTTTTTGCGGCCGGGTACCCCGACCCACATCCGCGTGACTTCTCGGCATTCAAGGCTTTATCATAAGGACGCCGTTGCCGGGCGTGTTCAGGCGAGTATTGCCTTCCGCTTTGCGCAAAACGAATTCTCAGGGGAAGCCACCCCAAAACCGACCGTCACCCAGCAGATCTTTGTCCGGTTGTCCGATAACCGTGTTACCCTGTCCATTGACAGCAGCGGCGATCTGCTTCACAAGCGGGGCATCAAACCCTGCGCAGCCAAGGCACCCATTCGAGAGACCCTCGCCGCCGCGGCCCTGATACTTTCCGGGTATACCGGGACAGAACCCCTTGTAGACCCCATGTGCGGTTCCGGCACATTTGCCATTGAGGCCGCCCTGATAGCCCAGAAGATTCCACCGGGCAGGTTCCGGGATTTTGCCTTCATGGAATGGCCCTCGTTTCAACCCAAACGATGGCAGCATATGAAACAGGCCACAGAAAAGAAGATCGTTCGAACAAACACCCCCTTCATCTTTGCCTCGGATCTGGACGACCGGGCGGCTTGCGAACTTGAAGACAGCGTGACTCAACACGGCCTGTCCGGCGTCGTCGCCGTTTCTACCCGGGATTTTTTCGATCTTTCGCCCACTGAACTGACAAACCGTCCCGGGCTGGTGACACTTAACCCGCCGTTTGGGCGACGGCTGGGATCGCGACGAGAAAGTGAAGCGCTTTTCCTGTCCGTCTGCGAGAGACTGAAAAAAGAATACAAAGGGTGGAAATTTGTCCTGATTTCGCTCAATCCTCGCCTTGCCGGTATGGTTCCTTTCAGATCGACCACCCACCTGCTGCCGCATGGCGGGCTTAAGGTTGCCCTGATGACCGGGAAGATTCCTGACAAAAATTAAAAAGCGGGCGTGAGGTCAAACCTTGATCCTTGATTCAAGTAAGCGTTCATAGGTTCAAAGGTTCACGGTTCAGGGTTAATGGCCGCACCATTTTTTCTTATTTCTGTGTTTCAGGAATTTTAATTGTCGTTAGACGGGTATTATAATTTACACCAATCTCAAATACTAAAAGCATATTAGAGCTTTTATAGTTAACCATAGCTTTAAGTTTTATTTTCTGTGTCGGTTTTACAATTTAGGATCATCTCCCGATTCGTTGTCGTTAATTGGGGTAAAATAAGTGTGTCATCTCCAATTGAGCCGGTGTGATCCCAGTGGGTTCAAGGGTTCGCGTGACCCGCCACAAAACAGGCGGATAAAAATGCTAAAGAATTACAAAGATTTGAAAGTCTGGCAAAAGTCCTGGAAACATCCCCTTTTACAATTTGTAAAAAATTCCGACACCGCTGTTATCCCATCCACGGGCAATGCTTCATAATAAATTGGAAAGATCTAATCTTATCAAATATATATGCTCCAATTTTTTTTGCTGATGTCATGGCATGTCTTTTGCTATTTTTACAATATTTGTACAAAGAAAAATAATTATAAAAAATATGATACGTTCCGATTTATTTCTCATCAGAAAACAGTAGATAAACAGGAAGCAGGTCATGGAAATTGACCTTTCGTTTTTAAATATGACTGTTTTCACCGTCTTGGGGATCGCCATCATTGTCGGCTTTTATCTGGGCCATCTCGTCCGGCACCTGAATCTTCCTTCCCTCCTCGGATATATGATGTTCGGCGTCATCCTCGGGCCATCCATACTGAACCTTCTGGATGAAATAAAGCTGAAGAACCTGTCATTTTTGACGGAAATGGCCCTGGGATTTGTCGCTGTTAATATTGGTTCAGAGCTGCGCCTGTCATCTCTCAAACGTCTCGGTATGGCTATTGTTACGATCATTTTTGCAGAATGTTTCATGGCTTTTTGGATGGTTTTCGGTGCGGTATTTCTTTTCACACGCGACCTGCCCTTATCGATCATTCTCGGCGCCATCGCACCGGCCAGCGCGCCGGCCGGCACGGTGGCCGTCATTCAGGAATGCCGGGCAAAGGGTAGCATGACAAAGGCACTTTACGCCGTCGTTGGATTTGATGACGGGCTGGCGATTGTGATTTTCGGAGTGGCATTTGCCCTGGCAAAAAACCTCCTGACCGGGGAAGCCTCCCTTACAACAGAAACGACGTTTTTCTCGATATTGCGCCCCTTCATGAAAACCGGCTTGAGTGTGGTTGGAGGGGGGATTATCGGATTTCTGCTCTGCCTCATGGTCCGCAGGCTGCAGTATGCCGGTGAAATTTTGATTGTTGTTTTCGGTACTGTTTTTCTTGCCACAGGTCTTTCAATCCATTGGCACCTATCACTCATCCTGACCAATATGATGATCGGATTTGTGCTGGCCAACTGGAAACCCTCGGTGTTGGTGCCCCGCGTGGAGGCGGCGCTTATGAAAATCATGCCGCTGGTGTTCGTCCTGTTCTTCTGTCTTTCCGGCGCACACCTCAAGCTATCCGCGGTTCCGGCTTTAGGCAGTCTGGGTTGCATTTACATGCTGGGACGGTCGATCGGATTAATCGGAGGGGCCAGGCTTGGCGCTATGCTGGGTCGCGTTGAAGAAAAAATCAAAAAGTATCTGGGGCTGGGCATCCTGTCCCAGGCCGGTGTCGCCATCGGTCTTTCCCTTATTGTCAAGCAGGACTTTTCCCAACTTGCCATACAGTATAACTTACCCCATGCCGCAAAACTCGGAGTTACCGTCATCACGACGATCACGGCGACGTCTATTTTTTTTGAAATCATCGGCCCGATTCTGACCCGGTTTGCTCTGAAGCGGGCCGGTGAAATACCCTCTGAAGGAGCATAACCGGCTCAATACGGCGGCAAAACAGCAGGGAAGGGTCATCGTCAAAAAACCATGCAGTTGGAGACATTATGACGGAAACAGGAAATAGAAAAACTCCCGGCAAGATCGCGGACTTGATCAAAGATCTGGATCACCGCAAAATCCCGGTCATCAACGAGGAGGCCGGTATCGATGAAATCATCCAGGCCTTTGCCCGATCAACCCACTCCCGTCTCGTTTATGTGGTGGACCCAAAAGGTAGACTGAAGGGATTTCTCTCCCTGGGGAACCTGGTCCGGCATGTATTTTTTCACCTTCATGAGTTTCACATCAATACACGGAGGCTTACACACATCGCCCTGTCGGAAAAAGCCGGACACTTTATGCAGAGAGCGCCACACTTTGCTGTGGCATCCGATGACATGGAAGCGGTGCTGCAGCGAATGATTAAAGAGAATATCAAGGAAATTCCCATCGTGGATGAAGAGAAAAAGGTTGTGGCAGATCTCACCATTGTTGATTTTCTCGATCATTACAGGAAGTCTGATTTCGAGTTGTGAACGGGTGAATAAACGTGACGTCTTCGATTTTATGCCTTTTTTGACGGTTTGTTGATGATACCGACCACCCCTGCTGCAGAAAAATAGAATACACGCCATCTCAAAAAGATATCGAACGCCCAATTACCGTGTTGCGAGCCTCTTTAAAATGCTTACATACTCCCATGTATGCTGCGCTTTTTCATCGGCTCGCGCTTTATCCGCCTCTGGCGGGCTTGTCCTTGAACGCAATCTGCATTTTTGAGATGGCTTGCAGATTCCCTCGATGTATTGCATCATGTGATTGTCAGGGATATACGCAGCACTTACCTGGCTCGGAAGCGATTTGGTTAATCTCACGCGGACGGTATCTGCAATTGCATCGGAATGGGATGCGGCCGTTAACCCAACTTCGGTGTTCCAACAATTTGGTTGCTTTTCTACAGAGAGTTGCATTAATGATTCCTATTTCACACCATATTTGCTGAAGCAGCAGTTTTAACCAAGGAGAATTGCCATGAAAATCATCACCATTTTGGGGAGCCCGAGAAAAAAAGGAAACACAGCCAGCGTACTCTCAATGTTTGAAAATAACGTCGAAAAAAAACATGAAGTTGAACGGATTAACATCAACGAATATACGGTGGGCGGCTGCCTTGGATGTCTTAAGTGCAAGGAAAAAAAGGAGGAACCCGGTTGCGTTCAACAGGATGATGCATTGATCATATTTGAGAAAATGATCCAGTCCGACGCTATTGTGTATGCTTCACCGCTTTACTGCTGGAGCTTTACTTCACAGATAAAACCCCTGATCGATCGGCATTTTTGCCTGGTATCCGGTGCGGGTACGCCGGACCATGACTCCCTGATCAGCGGTAAACCGGCTGCCCTGCTTGTGACCTGCGCGGGTCCTGTTGGAGGTAACTGTGACGCCATCCAAGGTATCTTCACAGGTTTTTCCAACTATCTCAAGCTGATGGCAAAAGGCAATTATATTCTGCCGTTCTGCACAACACCGGATGCCATTGGTGATAAAGGCGCCGAACTCGCTGGAAATCTTGCCAAAGCGATCACAGGATAAAAAGCTAATTGTTCCGGCCATATCCTGACGTTGACCGATCGCCTATTTTCACCCCGGACAAAACCAGGTTTTGGCCGGCACCGGAAGAAAATCTGCAAATCAAATTAAATATCGCTTAAATATTCCGCCGCCGCCTGGGACACGGTATTTTGGAGCAGAATTCCCTTGCCAAAACGCATATCGTGTCATATGGTACGGCCCGACGTGTTCCGTTCGTCATAAATACGGAAACCGGATTTCCATGTCCAGGCGCTTGCCGGCCGGTTCTTTTTTCCGCTTTATTTCGCACGACTCACGTTATCCCACGCATCATCTACCTGGATGCTGCAGTGCAACTATTTTTACGGTGCATGACGCCTGTGCGCTGCTTGACGGCTGTCGCCGTCGCATTGATACCAGAGCCCGATTCATGCGAAACCACCACCCAAAAAAAGAAGGATTTTAATGGACGACGCAAAACGAAAAGAGATTGAAACCCTGTTGAGCCGGCTGATCAACGACGCCGACCGAGACACGAAGAAACCTAAACGGACCCCCCCCCGCCCGCTTGGAAACATCCAGGTGATTCGCCGGCGAAAGGGCAACCCGGACCTGCACATTGCCTGAAGCCAGCTTTAGAAGATATCTGTAACCCCAATTAATCGCAAATAAAATTGGAAAAATATTTTATGCGTTTGATTTATTATGCATATTAATGGATTCAGATGCATTTTCACAACGCTTCTATAGTTGAGATATAAATTTATTAAACAAATTCCATTTTATTTTTGGCAAAAATCGGGTGCTTTGCACCCGGTACCAAATGCAACGATTAAAGCACTCACGTGCATTTGCCTTTTCGGCCTGTGGCCGAAAATTCAAGCCACCTGTTTTACGGGTGGTCGTTGACTTGCCATTTGGGAAAGGCGATGATAATCTATCTTCATTGTAATCAGGTACTTGCAGCGCTTCACAACAGCTTTGCTCCTGGTTCCCTGTAAATGAACGCTCCAAACCCGTGCAATTTCCGGGCTGACACGTCAATGTTTTACTCAGGAGGAAAAAAATGGGAAAGTCAAGAGACACGAAAAAGGATGTGAAAAAGAAGCCGGCAAAAACCATTAAAGAAAAACGCAAGGAGAAGCAGGAAAAGAAAAAGCATTAATAAAAAATGTGTACCGTTTCATTGTCGACCGGTTAAATTTTTTAATAACCTTTTTTATGGGATAAAAAGACATCCTGTACTCCCGCCGCCAACCCTATCGTTGCATAAATAACACGGAAAAATGAGTTTAATAACTATCATGATCCGCATTTCCAGACTTTTTCTCTGCTCGCATGGAATTCACCCCAAGTGACATCCTCGACGTTCGCTCGATTGGGGTGATACTGTTGCCGGCACCTCCGGATACAGCGGGTCCCTGGCGCTTAAGCAATGAAACGGAGATTTGCCGCTGTGTTATTCCGTTGTAAAACGTGAACAACGCGTGCTAAAGAACCTTTTAAAAAATAAAAAAGTTTTCATAAAAGGATCATCTCTCGATTAGTTGTAGTTTATTAGGGTAAAATAAGTGTGTCATCTCCAATTGAGCCGGTGTGATCCCAAAGGGTTCAAGGATTTGATGAATCAAGGGTGCAAGGGTTCGAGGGTTTGAGTGCAAATGCTTTAAAAAACACTGAAGGATCCAAGGGGTCGAGGGTCCAAGGATTCAAGTGAAAAGCAAAAAAATATTCAAATAAAGGAACACAGATGTTGTTAGCAAGGGATTTAGATTTAATTGAAAAAAGTGAATTGGGACCACTCAAAAAAGACATCGCAGAAATCGAAAGAATGTTAAAGGCGCTGATAAAGTCTTTAGAAAAGAAACCCTTGGATCCTTGACCCCTGGAATCCTTGGACCCTCTTCTCCAACCAAATTGGAGAAGAACCTCATAAAATATTCGGGTTAATATGATTACACTTAATTCCGTCACCAAAAAATTCGGTACATTTACGGCGGTCGACACCCTAACATATCGAATCGAGAAGGGCGAATATTTCGCTTTGCTCGGTCCGAACGGCGCCGGCAAAACAACGGTCGTTCGCATGCTCCTCGACTTTATCAAACCGACTTCGGGCAGCATCTTGATCGACGGAATACCCGTTTCCAACCCCGAAGCACGCAAACGGGTCGGATATCTGGCCGAACATCACATGATCCCCTCGCATCTTTCCGGGCTTAAATATCTGCGGCGGCACGCTTCTTTGATTGGATTGGCCGGAAAAGATGCGCGAATGGAAGTGGACCGGTTTTTGGAGGTGGTTTCCATGAAAGGCAGAGAGAAAGAAAAATCGGCCGCTTATTCCAAGGGCATGAAACAGCGAATCGGCCTCGCAGCAGCGCTACTCGGGCAGCCCAAATTGTTGATACTCGATGAACCGGTGACAGGCCTCGATCCGATTGGTATCCGGGATGTGAGAAAAATTCTTGAGCGCCTGCGTGACAACGGTGTTACCGTGTTCTTGAATTCCCATCTCCTTTCGGAAGTGGAAAAGACATGCCAGACGCTGGCAATAATGAACAACGGAAAAATCCTCGTCAAGGATTCGATTCGTTCAATAATAGGGGACGACGAGACGTTGGAGGATGTTTTTATAAAATACCTGCGCTGAACGTTTCAAATCAAGACAGAATTAATATCATTGTTATCCTAAGGAAAATGAATAACTTTTTAAAAATTACCGGCTACACCCTTCGCGACCAGATGCGGCACAAAAGTTTTTATGTTCTTCTGGGGCTTTCCATCCTGTTCGTGCTGATGATTCGGGGATGTTACAGCGGCCAATATGTCGTCAACGGGAAACAGTTGGCCAACATTACGGTTGCGTGGCATGTTTCAAAAATTGTTTTCCAGGTCATAGCGTCCGGCATGTTCCTGATCGTCATCCTGCTATCGATGAAAATTCTCAGCAGAGACCACGAAGACGGAAGCCTGGTATTGTTTCTTTCCAGGCCGGTTTTCAGGCGGCAATACATTCTCGGCAGGATCGCCGGCACATGGTTTTTGTGCCTGGTTTTCATGTTTATTCTTCACGCAACGATTTTTCTGACGGTGTGGGTAAAAACCGGCGTTGCCATTCCCGGGTATTTAACCGCATCGCTGGTATGTTCCATCAATCTTCTTTTTATTGCGGTTTCGGTGTGCTTTTTGTCTCTTTATCTGCCGGATTTCATCAGCGCGGTATTTACTGTGGGGATTTTATTCGTCGGCTATATTTCCGACGGTGGTCATCAGATCTTAAACAGCGAAATTTTAAAGACAGCGGTTCCGTCGGCGGCAGCCTCGCCCCCGGCTCTGTGGAGAATTTTATACCCGAAAGTCTACATGGTGCAGGCCTACGCCGATTCGATCATCGGTCAAAGCAGTTTTAACAACATGGGACCCCTTCACCCGATTCTGAATGTCTTGTTTTTCATCATTCTCATAACCACGTTAATGCTGGTCGTTTTTAACAAAAAAGAAATTTAGCCCGCACATCGATGGTCTCGAAAAAAGTCCGTTTCGCTCGGTGACCATTTGGGCAGGAGGCGGCTGTATGGACGAAAAAGACAAACTGTCAGCAATCGAAAACTACCTCAAAGCGTTGTTTCCCGGATGTGTTATTGAGAACACGTGGGATTCCAAATCTCGTAGATATATGTTTCATGTGGGTGCACCCACGGGTGAAACAAAACATACCATAGGTATTTCCAGTGAATTCGTCGGCGATAACCCACCGGAGGATATCGTCATTTGTCTTAAATTATATAATCTAAAGGGATATCTCGAAGTATTCGGAAACAAAGAGGTTTTGGTAACTAACGATGGCATAAATCCTGATGGGATACGCCCTTTAGTAATGAAATAACTCGCGTGATCGGGGACAAACCTTGATTCTTGATTAAAAAGGGCTGTCCGGTGCAAACGCAGCATTTACGTGGAATAAAATCGCGTGACGATTTTATGAAACGCGGCTATACCGCTCAGTTTGGAGAGGGTAGATATTGGCAAGACCTCTTTACAAGGCCGCTTGACTGGGTCGCGTTTCGGTGGGAGACACTTTTTATGTGCGAACTACTGGGTCTTTGTTTCAACACAGAGGTTTCCTTTCATTTGGCATTTTCGGGTCTAAAGGCCGGGGCAATGGAGAACCCTGATGGTTGGGGAGTGGCCTGGTACGATGAATATGGTACCCAAATCATAAAAGAATCAAGACCTGCGTTCCGGAGTCGTCTTGCCGAAAATTTTCAGGAACACTTGGGTGCCCGGTCGCGGATCTTTGTCTCGCACATCCGCCGTGCCACAGCAGGTAAGGTGGGTTACATCAACACACATCCTTTTTATCGGAGATTTGATCAGAAAACCTGGGTGTTTGCCCACAATGGCACGATAGATCCCCGTCAGCTGAGTTTTCCTTCAAGAGAATTCACCCCAATTGGCGAAACCGATTCTGAGCTTGTCTTTTGTAGTTTATTGTCATGGCTCGGCCATCGTGGTATTCAATTGGTCGATAGGACTGGTTTTACGCTCTTGCACGGGAAATTACGAGAAATCAACCGATTCGGAGCGCTGAACCTGATCTTTAGTGATGGCAGGCACCTGTTCGTATACCACGACAGGGCAGGGCACGTTGGGCTCCATTTCTTACTGCGTCAGGCGCCATACAAAGTTGTCAAACTTCGTGGCCAATACCTGACGATCAATTTGGCAGAGGTCATAAATCCAGATGAACGCGGATACATCGTGGCCAGCAAGCCTTTGAGCAATGAAAACTGGAACAGGGTCAAGCCCGGCCAGTTGTTGATTTTTTCCGAAGGCAATTCCATTTTCACGAGTGAAAGTCTTTAAGGGGCCGACACGAACCACATAGCTTCGGGTGGAATTGCCTGCCGGATAATGACATAATACAGATAAAAAAAGGGGGGCTAATGGCCTTATTGACCATTGACGAAGAGAAATGCAAACGTGACGGATTCTGTGTAAGAGAATGTCCATTTATGCTTATTAACCAGACAGATTCTGAATCCGTCCCCTTCACAAATCCCGGTTCTGAAAAAGTATGTATCAATTGTGGACACTGCGTGGCTGTCTGTCCCCATGGAGCACTTTCCCATGAAAAGATGAAGATGGAAGCGTGCCCTTCCATTAAAAAAGAACTGATAGTCGGAATAGATCAAGTTGAACAATTGTTTCGGACAAGAAGATCCATTCGTCTGTTTAAAGATCAAGTCATCCCCCAGAAGGACCTTGAAAAGTTGATAGACCTTGCCCATTATGCCCCGACCGCCCATAATGATCAAGATGTTCAATGGCTCGTGATCAGCGGTTTTGATAACGTAAAAAAATTTTCGAGTCTGGCAGTAGATTCCATGCGCGATACAATTAAGAATAATCCCGGCAGCACCCTGAGTATGAGTCTTGGTAGGGTTGTTGGTGCTTGGGATATGGGAATTGATGTGGTCACAAGAAACGCTCCACACTTAATAATCACCCATGCAGAATACGAGACATCCCCTGTTTCAGAGTTTTATCCAACGGATTGTGCAACTGCGCTTTCCTATGTTGAGCTTGCCGCACCTGTCATGGGGATTGGGACATGCTGGAATGGGATGTTTTCGTCAAATGTGCCCAAATGGAAACCATTACAAGATGCATTGGGTATCCCGGAAACTAACCGGTGTTACGGAGCACTTACGGCCGGCTATCCAAAAGTAAAATATTATCGTATGCCGTTAAGGAATGCGCCACGGGTCATCTGGAATCAGGGATAAAGATCTCTAACAACCGGTATAAAAAAGATATCCCGGAAAATTAACCCCCCCGCCGCAAGCGGACGGGGTCTGTAAAAGGATAATGCAATTTTATTCCCCCACCCGACCTCTCTCTCCGGGAGAGGGAACCCACGGAGATGACCCTGTAGCAGGCTATAGGGAATTATCTAGTTAAAAAGGCCCATATGCTGGGGTTTCATATTTTCATCGAATGTTGCGAGTACTCCTATGAAAATGCAAATATCATCGCCTTGAAATTATCGTGATATCGTTTTTCAATAAGGGCAAACCTATTTCGCCGGGTTTGTCCTTTTGCTTTTTTGTGGTTTATTCGATATATGTAATTGAAACGAACGGACCAAAAGCATCGATACCGGCAGAAAGGCACAGGTTTTGACAAGCCAGATTTTCATCGGGCAATCTCAATAGATCTTTAATCAATGGAATATTGGGATGGTACCGTTTAGATGATGATAAAGATGTCAAAAATCATAAAGGAAAGGAGATGTTATGGAAAAATCGGTTTTGGTAAGCTTTCGGTCTTCTTCTATAAATTGGCGTTTTCTCCGGCTTGTATCGTTATTGATATTGTGTGGTCTTTTTATCGGATGCGCCACTGCAACCAAACGCTATGACAAAATTCCTTATTGTTGGACCAGTGATCATCGCTTGTATCCAGAGGAGCGGATTCTCACCCTCAATTTATCTCTAGAATCTACTGCGGATGGAATTATAAAGTGGGTCAATGAAAAAGAGGGTGAAATTATAGAAAATAATAACAATTGCAGCACAGTTGCCAAACTTCAACCCGACAGTAAAAAGAACTTCTTAGCAGTTCAAAATATCGTTAAAAAGGAATGGAACGCATATGATGAGAATAAATACCGAAAATGGGAGGACGGAGAATGGGAAAAACTGCAGCAACTATCAAAAAGCCAAATAAATTTTACGAATCCTCAGGATCAACACGGCCATTGTCTAAAAACGAAATTAGGTAAAAGAGAATATACCATTGAATACTTAGTGCAAGTCGGAACAGTAACGACCATGCAGCCGACGTACATCTATACACAAACTGGGCCGATGTTTGCGGGTATGATTCCAGTGCACAGTCCTCAAATGGAAACCCGAAAAAAAACAAAGCTGTTTTTTAGCCAAATTGATTTTTTTATCTTCAGCGATCAGGGATCGACCAAGATCTATGCCGTGGGTGTTCCTCTTGAAGAATCATCATCGGTTAAGGTTGGTTATGACGCTACTATCGGACATTCCTGGTGGCCGATAGTTACTGGAGAGGATGAAGCCTTACGAATAAAAGAAGCTTATACGTATCTAAAAAATCTTGAAATTCAGCCCTAAAATCATTCATTTCAAGACCTGACCCCTTGTTGTTTGCAGGATTTACTTGACTTGAGAACCATCCATTTAATGTTTAAAATATTCACGAAGTTTATTAAAATCTTTATTTAGGTTAATACCATGCACATACTCAACCATCACAAATGGACCCATAGCCATAACTTTAATATTGAGGATAGACATGGCGAACGAAATACACGGCGAGTCATACTCTTAACTGTATTTATGATGGTAATAGAGATTTCTGCCGGCTATTTATTTGGCTCCATGGCCTTATTGGCGGATGGATGGCATATGGGAACCCATGCCGTGGCACTCGGTATTACAGCCTTTGCCTACTATTATGCGCGTCGTAACTCGGATAATCCCAACTACAGTTTCGGTACCGGCAAGGTCGGGGTTCTGGGTGGCTTTGCAAGTGCTGTTGTATTAGCAATCGTAGCATTGCTTATGGGAATAGAGTCCATAGAGCGATTGGTCTCTCCAAAGCAGATTCAATTCAATGAAGCCATCGCAGTTGCAGTAATAGGCTTGATTGTAAATATAATCAGTGCGCTTTTACTGCAAGATAGGCATCACCATTCTGAGGGGCATGGTTCAGATAAGAGACACCAAGATTATAATTTAAGAGCTGCGTACTTGCATGTTATGGCAGATGCACTGACTTCTCTGTTAGCTATCATTGCGTTGTTTACCGGTAAAATATTCGGCTGGATATGGATGGATCCGATTATGGGCATTGTGGGTGCATTGCTGATTACCAGATGGTCTTACAAACTTTTAATCGATACGGGAAAAATATTATTAGACAGAGATATAAACCAAGAAGCTATCGCAGAAATACAGGCAAAAATAGAGTCGGATTCAGATAATAAAGTATCTGATATTCATGTTTGGCGTATTGGTTCCTATCACTTATCAGCAGTTATATCAATTATAACACACTATCCAAAGCCACCTGAATATTACAAATCTTTATTGGCAGATTATAAAGAAATTGTGCATGCTACCGTAGAAGTGATCAAATGTGATGAAGAAGGATGTATATTACAGCCAGAACCCGCTATTTAAACCATGTAGAACAAAATTAAATTGGATTAACATGGAAAATAAACCGCCCCCGGATAAAACAGATGCCAAGCAGCTAAACATCATGCTGCCGGAAGAATTGATTAAAAGAATATATCTCTTGTGTGATGAAAGAGATATAACTATTCAGGATTTTGTGACCGATGCCATAATAGAAAAATTAGAGCTTGCGCACAAAGAGAGACGGAAAAAGGACAGACTGTGATTCCTCTGAAAGTGAGATCTCGGAGACGCAGATAAAATCATGGATCATCTCCCGATTCGTTGTCGTTAATTCGGGTAAAATAAGTGGGTCATCTCCAATTGAGCCGGTGTGATCCCAGAGGGTTCAAGGATTTGATGAATCAAGGTGGCAAGGGTTCGAGTGCAAATGCTTTAAAAAACACTGAAGGATCCAAGGGGTCGAGGGTCCAAGGATTCAAGTGAAAAACAAAAAAATATTCAAATAAAGGAACCCATATTTTGTTGGCAGG
>JAQYVT010000089.1 GCA_030145345.1 Desulfobacterales bacterium | reverse complement strand
TTATTTCATACATATTCTTTGTGCCTTTGTGTCTTAGTGGCTGAGCTGTTGCCTTTTATCGAAAAAAATGCCCGAAGATCATTCCGCTGATGGTGGACATGATGACGACCAAGATGATATACGCAACCGTCTTTTGGGTACCCAATACACTTCGGATCACCAGCATGTTCGGCAGACTCAGGGCCGGTCCGGCGAGCAGAAGTGCCAGTGCCGGTCCCTGCCCCATACCCGAGCCGAGAAGTCCCTGCAAAATCGGCACCTCCGTGAGGGTGGCAAAGTACATGAATGCGCCGGCTACAGAAGCAAACAGGTTTGCCCACAGGGAGTTTCCGCCCACCAGACTGCTCACCCATTTTGACGAGATAAGCCCCTCTGAACCGGGTCGGCCTAAAAGAAGCCCTGCCACCAGCACCCCGGCAAAGAGCAGCGGCATGATCTGCTTGGTAAAATCCCAAGAAGATAGAAACCAGTTTTCGATTTCTCCGCGGGTGGTAGTGATCATCCACACCAGTCCGATGATCCCTGTGGAAAAAGCGATGAGCGGCTCGTGCGGGAAAAGGAGCGACAGAAGCAAAACCGCTGCGCCGGCCAGGCCGACCTTATAGGCCTTCACCTTGAACCAGACCGTGAGGAGTACGCCCAGGGTCGCTGCAAAAAGTCCGGTCATCAACCACTTAACGCTGTAAATGGCATGCCATAAACCGGTGGATTCGACCGGTTTTCCCCAGGTGGCAGAAATAAGAATAAACACCATAACGGCAAAATAGACGACATTCTGCCACAGGGGTCGTTCAACGTCGGGTTCGGGCATGTGCATGGCCGCCTGGGCTTTGGCGTCTTCTTCTTTTTTAAAAAGAAAATGCATGATCAGCCCGATGACAATGCTAAAGATGATCGCGCCCACCGCTCGTGCAATACCGATGGGAAGCCCGAGAACCCGGGCGGTCAGAACAATGGCCAAAACATTGATGGCCGGACCGGAATAAAGAAACGCAATGGCCGGTCCAAGCCCTGCGCCCCGTTTCCAAATGCCGGCAAAAAGGGGCAAAATGGTACAGGAACAGACCGCAAGTATAGAACCGGATACCGAAGCGACCCCATAGGCCAGGACTTTCTTGGCACCGGCGCCCAAGTATTTCATGACTGCCGCCTGGGACACGAAACAGGCAATGGCACCGGCAATAAAAAATGCCGGCACCAGACAGAGAATTACGTGCTCCTGGGCATACCATTTTGCAAGGGCCAGGGATTCGATTACGGCCCCGGTGAACCGGGTATTGTCCACCGGAAGCCAGAAAAAGATGATAAAACCGCCCACGATAAAACTCAGGGGTTTCCATATCTGCTTCCAGTCGATCAGGCTCGGTGGAATGTCTGCTTCAATATCTTCGGATTTTTGCACCGCTGCCGGTGTTTTTTTGACTATGGTTGCGTTACCCACCGTTCATCCTCCTCATTATAATTAATAGGACACCCCAGTACGATCTTCCGGACCTACGGGGCAGGCAGATTTTCACAGACCCGCCTGCCATGCGAGGCACGAGCGGGCAGGAATACACAGATAATATTATTTTTTGATTTAAGAATCTTGGAAATCTGTGTCCCTCTGTGTCCCCAAAAAAAATCCTAAGTTTTAAATGTTCTTGAAACAAGACGGAGGCCTATAAATTATAATATGCTTATTTAGCTATATATCTAAATCAAAAAAATTTACGGCTTACATATTTCTTCCCGGTTAAAAAACGGAGCTTGTTTCATTAAATCAGCGAGATCAGGATCATCGTTCAACCAGTGTTTGATATTCCCCAGAAGGTTTGCGGCATAGGGGCTGTGATGGCCGTCGGCCAGATAATAGTTGACCCACAAACCGTCTTTCTGATAATCGACCAATCCGGCCTCTTCGAGTATTTTAAGGTGCTTGGAAACGCTCGGCTGGGAAATTTTCAAGGCCGCCTGAAGCTCGCAGACGCACATTACTTTTTGCTGAAGTAATTTTACGATTTTTACCCGGTTGGGATCGGATAGGGCCTTCATAACTTTGACAAATGTTTTCATGGCTGCTCCTTATATTCTGTTTTTGGAATATATAGCATTGCCGGATTTGTGTCAAACACTTTTCTGATAAAAACTGCGAATAATTCTTTGGGGTCTTTATTTTAAAAAAACACGGGAAAGCGTTGGGTTATGGGAAGGGTAGAATTCGACAAAAATGAGGGGTCATCAAGGGAAGAGGATGACTCCTTTTCCCTTGATGAAAATGATCTGTTGTTAATAGGGATGAAATTCACGGATTCGGTACAGAGGCTTGCCAGTCTCTTTATCCTGCTCCATGAAAAATTTATGGTATTCCGTGACCTTAAAAAGGCCGGCAAACTGGTTGCAAACGAGGTGTCCGGCTTTGATCCAACCCACGATACCCTCATTGTAGAGCCATACATTGGTGTAACCATATTCTACAAGTTTCTCGCCAACATAGCACTGTCTTTTATACGTTCGGCACCAGATCACAATTTTAGCGTTTTTGTCCTTGATCTTCTTGGGAAACGTGTACATATGGCCCGAATGGATATGGTCGGTATAGGGAATGTGAAAGGCATAAAACTCCGGATGGGTTCGGGTGTCGATCAGATATGCTTTGTCCTTTCCGGCCATGACATCATCGTAGAGCTTTTTAAACTGAGCTACGTCGAGCTGGCGTTCCGCAGGAATAGCCGAACATGCCTTCGACCACGCCTTTTTTTCACCGGCTTTGAGCATTTTCGAATCATCAGCCGAAGCAAAACCGACGGCACCAAAGATAAATGCAACCACAACTGCAAAAACAATCAATTTTCTCATGGTAAGACCTCCTATAAAAAAGTCGGATAATTAATTAGTGTCCATCCACAATTGTAAAATGGGCACCGTGGGTTTCCTATTCATAAATGAGCAGTTTTTATCCGGATCAGGGCCGCACAAGGGGCATACTCCCTACGCCGCAGCCGAAACCCCGCGGAGAAGGCAGATCTGGGCAAAAAGGGCCATTTATGGATGGAAACTAATTAAGAATCTACAGCTCCAAAATGTTCGTCACCTCCTTTTTCCTTTGGGTTAGCGACTCTACAAAAAAATTATTCCAAATGCCAGGGGTTGTCAAGCACAGAATAAAATAACTGTTTCTTATCAAACGACAAAATAGCCTCGGTTATTTTGCTGTAGGGTCCAAATTAGACGTATGCCCGATAATATACCATATTTTATTGAATATCTGAGAAGAAAGATGTTTTTTTAAGATTCTTACGAGCTCATTATGGTTATAAGATGTCTCAATTCATCTCTTTCTATATGCACCGGCGGCATTTGGGCGTTGGGCCGGATGTCACGGGGATTTTTCAGCCACTTTTCGAGACCGTTTGAATCCCAGGATTTACGACCTTTGAAGTTTTGAAAATAAAAATCGCTGAAAAGCCCTGAAAGATTTGGCCCGATATCCCCCTTGCCGATACCGCCGATACGTTGGGTTAACATGCGGTGGCACGCGCCACAGCTTCTGCTAAAGATGTTATCGCTGTCTTCTTTATCTTCTTCAAAATGAACGACCTGACTGAGTTCGCCGGACGTTGACCCATAAACGGCGCCAGCGTCCAGAATGGCGTTCACCAGGCCCGTGACATCCGTCTCTTGGAAATAAAAATCAGGCATAAATGTCACTGGATATTTTATGGCATTTGCCACCATTTCCGGCTGGATCTTCTGTAAAACTCCGTCCAGATCCGAGGCAAGGCCGTTCCCTCGACCACGGGTCTTGTGACATCGCCGGCATCCGGATATGTCGATCAAGCGGTGGCCGGTTTCCACCACCGGGCTTTCCGGAAGGGTAAAGCAGGCGTACTCTCCTCGAACCAATCGATGATGAGCGATTTGAATTCGTTGGGTCCTGGGATCTCCCCGGTGGCAATCCACACAGGTGCCCCATTCGGTATGGTGCGCCGAATGGCACTGAAGGCAGCCGGTGGTGCGGCCTTTGTAAAAGTGAGGCCCGGTTGTCCACACGAGACCCAGAAAAACGGTTAAAATGGATAGACGAAGGCCCAATTTTTCCCCCGGAAAAACATGGCGATAATGGTCAGAACGGTTATGAAGAGAACGCCGGCGATGGTTACTATATTTACCACCCGCTGATCCCTCGGCAACCACTCAGCCTTTTTGGCTTCCGGAACTCCCGGATGATACGGCAGCAGTAAAAAGTAGATGCCCGCCAGTAGGACGGCATAAACCAGGTACTTTGAATAACTAGCCAGTTCCTGAATCCAGAGAAAGAACCAGGCGGCTTTGACCGGGTTCGGCACGTTGGCAATATTGGCGGGTTCCTCGAGGGGTGCCGGGATCACCATCCCCAGAAAAAATAAAATGCCGGCCAAAAGCACCATGGCTCTTTTAATGATGCGGAAAAAAAACGGCGAACTTGGCAGAAAATCTTTCACAAGTAAGGTAACACCTCCTTGTTCTGGCGGATGCGGTAGAAATGTAAAAATGAAAGAAGCAAAACCGCCACAGGGATTATTGCGGCATGCAATACATAAAACCGCAACAGAGAGATCGGCTGTCCCACACCGTCAGGCGCCAAAATCTTGACCGCCATCTCCCCTGCTGGAACCGATTTGATCAATTCCATACCGGTTTGGGTCGCCCATAAGGCCAGTTGATCCATGGGCAAAAGGTATCCGGTGTACGCTTCAAAAAGCGATAGACAAAGAATAAAAAAACCGACCACCCAGTTCAGCTCACGGGGCTTCCGATAGGCACCGGTGAGAATAACCCTCAGGGTATGCAGAAAAATCAACAACAAAAATGTATGGGACGCCAGCCGGTGTATGCTCCGAACATATAACCCGGCAGGAACTGAAGATTCCAAAAAGAGGATCGATTCAAAGGCATGCTCCGAAGACGGTTGATAATAAAACAACAGCATCAGCCCGGAAGCAATCAGCACCATAAAGGTGGTAAACGCCAATCCCCCCAGACAAAACGTATAGGTAATCCGAAGATTCTCCCGGCGGACCATTCTGGGGAACAGGTGACCGATGAACGCGTTAAATAGACCGTTTTCGTTTTGCATTTTATTCCTGAAAATCTGACTCGAAAAACACTGAACCCATCAGCAAAGCAATTTCAAATGAACACAAGAATATCGAATGTCGAATAACGAATTTCGAATGATGAAGAATGAAAAACAACAATGCTTCGACATTCATCATTCCATATTCGAAATTCAGTGTTTGTAGTTTCAAATCAAGTCAAAATATCTGCTCTTTACGATGTCGTCATTATTAAAATATCATCATTCTGTTCTTCAATAGCAACCCTTGCCAGGAGACGATCGGCCGGTCCCTGGACCACCTCTCCAAGGGCGTTGAAAACACTTCCGTGACAGGGGCAGGCAAACCCTTTTGGGGTCGTGTTCACCGTACACCCGAGATGGGTACAGGTCAGGTTAAGGGCGTAAACATTCTTGCCGTCCTTTATCACAGCGATCTTTTTTTCTCGGAAAACCAGTGCACCGTTGCCGGGGACATCTGCTTTCTTTACACGAAAAATCCCGTTTTTACGTTGGATTCTGGGAATGAGAAATTTACCCAGCACGGGCAAAGAGACCATCGCCAATACCAAGGTTTTGATTAATTTTCGACGGCCCTTATGAGGTTTTTCCATTTTTTTACGTATGCTTTTTTAAAATCCGATCCCTTTGATGCCATTTTCGCAAAGCGGTCATGGGGCATGAAAGACCCATTGGAAACATTCTGTCCCCTTTGGTCCCAAAACGAAACCAGTGCCATACCGTCCTTTTGCAACTGGTAAATGCGATCTTTTTCTTTTTCCAGTATAAACCGTTGGGGAGTATTGTGGCAACCGTCACACATGACCGTACCCCGGCGAATGGTGTGGGGGAAAAAAGCCTTCCACTGTGCCGCCAGCAGGCGGTTTTCCTTCCCCACCGGCGTGTTGTCCTCGATGTCGGTAAAATAGACGATAAACTGGGGTCGGATGGGACTGATTTTCCCGCGTTCGTTGATACCCAAAGGGGGTGAATCCTGCTTTTTTAAAAAACCACTTTTAACATATTGTCCGTCGCCCCAAGGCCGCAGACGAAAATACTCCCGGTTGGAGCTGTCGGTAAAGCGGATAAAAAAGGTGCCGTATTCCTGAGCCGCCCAGGCACTGTGACAGGCGTAACACTCCAGATTCTTTGAATGGGTGCCGATACTGTGCTCGATGATCGCCGGATCGGGCTTGTGGCAATCCTTGCAGGTGACAGAGGATTTCTTCCCGGACATCAAGCTCTCCATTGAATGACAGTCTCCGCATTCCATCCCGGCCTGTGCATGGACATCCGGCAGCATTTTAAGAAAGGGGGAACCCTTTGCCACGGCTCCCCGCTGATAGCGCAGACTGTCCTCACGGGGCGCTTTGCCGTAAAATTCCATGCCGGTGAAATAGCCGTTATGGCAATCGAGACATCGATCCGACTTGGGGCGAACGACAAAATCTCCCGCTCTTTCATGGCAGTCGAAACAATTTCTTACATGGCACGATCCACAGTTTTTGTTAAAAAATTCCGGATCGTCCTGACCCAGATATTTTTTCACAAAGGCTTTTTCAACGGCCCGGGTGCTCATGGACTGATCGAAGATAGCGTTGTACTTGGAAGTTGAAATCGCTTGGATCGGAAAGCGGATTTTTTTCTTCCGGGGCTTGGACCGATGCGACAGGGTTCCCATGGCCGGACTTGGACGTGGATGTGTCTGCGGGCGGGTGCGCCCAAGACATTCCGGCAGCAGGTTATAGTCGAGCTTCTTTTGATAAATCGAATCCTTGGAATTGTCATGACACACAAGGCACAGATTCACCGCCAGAACTTTTTTGATTTCCGAACCGTTCAGCGGTCTGGAATTCTCCCGAACAATGGCGGACACGGCACTGACCTTTCCTTGGTTCATCACCAGAAAACCGTCCAGAGGCTTTTGGGTCGATTTTTCGCATAGTAATGTCGCCGCTATGCTTTTCTCGTTGACCACATGCTGTCCGAAGCCCAGAAAGTTGGGATCTGCATGGCATTCCGTGCATCCCACCGCCTGTTTACCGGTATTATGTGAATAAAAAGGGGCAAAACGCAACCGGTTCTTTCCGTTAAACTCGGCGATATATTCATCTTTGATCATTTGCCCTTGCGAATCGATCACCGTAACAAAGGTCTGGCACCCTGGGGTGACCGGAGAAATTTTCCCACGCTGGTTAACGGCCAGGGGAAAGGGATACAGTTTGCGCCAGTCCTCGGTTTCACTGAATTTACCCAATGTGTCCCGATCCTTGATATAATCCCGGCCCAACTTGGTTCGGTCGTATCGGGTATGACAGCCATAACACTGGGGCACGGCCCGGGAATGGCAGGCATAACACGCCATCCGTTCATGACCGACAATGGTGTGCTCCGGCGTGCCGGTAATTACAGGACTCTTATATAATTCGCCGCTCCGCTTTCCCAGAACGTAAACATCACCGGATTCATAAAATACATTGGCGTATTTACGCCCTTTACCGGTGGTTACCATTTTCATCCCCGGCCGCATCTTCAGCGTATAGCGTTTAGATTCCCGCACCGCCGCATCGTTTTCACGAGTGATTTCCTGAAAAGCAGGACGATCAGCGCCGCTCCCGTGACAATCTTCGCACCGAATCTCTGTCTGAAGGTACATGTTTTCATACGCGTATCCGTCACCCATGACATCTCTGGAAGTGTGGCAGTCGATACAGTCCATCCCTTTGGAGAAATGAACATCTTCGACGATATGGGTGACGTTACGCCCGCCGCTGATCATTTTGGGACCCGGAAACCCGTTTCGGGTCGGAACCATGGAATTGTTGCCGTCATTCAGCCCCTGGTAGCTTAACGCCATGCGACCGCTGCGGTTATGGCAGCGCAAACAGACATCGTTTCCGGGAAGGGGATCGAGCCGGTGATCGGCGGAATAAGGCCATTTGCCTTTGACGGTGAGATCATTCCCCTGATAGGTGGCGGTATCGTTGTAAGGAAAATGGCAGGTGGCACAGCCGGAGCTATGGCTGGCGGTGTATTTTCCATTGGCTTCCCGACCGATATGACATTGGGAACAGAATTTACGATACAGTTCTCCGGAAAGGTTGTTTAACCGGGAGACACCTTTAAGCTCCAGGGCGAGTCCGTTTGCTGAAAAAACCGTTCCCGCCCCCGTGCCGTAGCGCTCGCCGTCTTCACCCTCCCAGGTATTCTGGATATTTTTTATCATTCCGGCATTGGTGTACATAAGGCTCGCCCTGACCCGCGCCAACTGATACGGGTGACACTTCCCACAGGTCTGTTCCCAAAATTCAGGAGCCGAGGGGTTTTTCGAGCCGACCATGGAACCATGTGAGATTTCCTTGTCTTTTGCTTTCGGATCACCCTTGTGGCAATCGACACAATTTCCGTGAGAGGCAGAGGCGAGTTCCAGGTCTTGATGGCATGAAACGCAGGTGGACTTGCTGAAAAGAGCACTGTTGCAGCCGAGGAATAGAAAAACAACCGCGCTCAAAATAAAGATGATTCTAAACCGAAACATAAATCAATCGATCACAAAGACATGAACCTTTATATTTTTTTTCGTGTTTCGGCATTTAGCCAAGTCCATATTCTTTTGGGTCGGATACGTTTTTATCATTCGAAGCTTCCGTCAGATCCGAAAGGGTTATCATCTTGTGGGAGTCTTCTTTATAGGAAGCCAACATCGTTTCCATGGTTCTAAAATAGGGAAGTTTGTGCTTGACCTTGCCAAAAAGGATGTAGATAAGGATATACATGGGTATAAACGTGAAGGTATATCCCACCGTATCCCCCACCCCGGGAAGACGGCACGGCAACAAGAACTCAACATTCACAAAACGTGTCTGCATCCATCCCAAGGCAAATGGGATTGGCCATAAGGAAGCAGCAGCAAGGGCGATTTGCTTGAAAAAAACCTTTCCAAAGGCTTCGTTGGCTTCCCGGTTGAATAATTTATAGCTCCCCTTATCTTTGGCCAGGAGGGCGCTTATGGAAAGGTTCTGCATTCGGGTCATCTCCCGGCTGTCTTGATCGATACCTGCTTTGTTGAATCTGAAAGCCACAGAGAGGGTAAATTCGCCGACGATGACACACAGTAAGGACAATACCCCGATTCCGATAAAATAACCGAGTATCGGTTGCTCGACCACACGGAAAAAATAAATCAGAACGGCATCTATATTTAAATAAACTGCCTGGAGAAAATCCATGAACCTCCGCTCCTTGGGATCAGAATTTAATGGGGATATCTCTCAAATGCTTTTTATGCGCAACACCCAACAAAGGGGGATCTTTGCGCTTAAAACGGCGGCACAATACTGTACCCGAGAAAACCTCTGCTCGAGTAGCGCAGACCCACATATACGGCCAGCACAATGAATAGTCTCTTAAGCCATACCTCCGGGATATACTTTGATGTGCGGGGACCGATCATGGAGCCCACAAAGATCCCGACAAGTTCAGCGCCGATCAACGGCCAGTAAACCACCGTCCCCTTTACGACCATATAGGTAAATACACTGACGACCATCCCCACCAGCACGGTCAGCGCCGAAGTCCCGGCCACGATAAACATGGGCAGCCCCGCCACGGATGTCAGGAACGGCACGAACAAAAAACCGCCGCCGACGCCGATGAAAGATGCGATTGAAGCAATAAAAAGGCCGCCGATGATCGGGATAATGGGGCGGAAGCTAAACTCCACACCGTAGAAGGTAAAGAGCACCTTTCCAAGGCTAAACTTTGTGATTTTAACACCCACATCTTTGGCCTCGCCGATCTCTTTCGTTTCCTTGCGCCCTTTTTCAAAGGCTTTGGCTGCTTGCGTGGCAGCCTTCCTTTTGGCCATTCCCGCCGGAAGCGTTTCATAGAGCAAAACCCCTGCTACGGCAAACACGCAAAGCCCAAAGTAACCGATATACGCCTTTAGCGAGATCTTGCCTGCGGTCAATATCGGTACGCCGATGCTGCCGCCAACGGCACCAATGGCCAGAGCGATACCCAGGGGCAACACCAGTCGGCCGGCCTTGTAGTAGTTCAGACTTGAAATGGCTGCGCTCAATCCCACCAACCACTGGTTGGATACCCGAATGCTGTCGGCAATCAGTTTGTTCAGAATCGGTGATGTCTGTTTAAAGGTTTTACCGTAGTTGGCCAATCCAAAAACCGTGATATGTCCGACACCGGCCATGATCCCGCCAAAGGCGCCCACCGTGGAAAAAATCCACCCCACCCAAATGGCCCAGAAAAAGCCGATGAGCAAACTGGGTGATGGCGACCCCGGTATACCGAGCCATCCCGGTTTTGCGTCAGGATCGATCTCTCCCGCCTTCGTCCCCTGGGGCGTTTGGGCAATGGCCGCTGCAAGCCTATCCGATCCTGCATGCGCCGGAACAGCGGCTAAAATTGGCGATAAAAAGAGAACACCTACAATAAAGATTACTGAAATTTTAATTAATTTTTGGCTCATTTTCACCTCCTCGGCTGATGCATAGCTCCGAACAGTGCTGATCTCGTATGTAGTGTTCCATGTCTATCTGTTGACATAAAACTGTTAAAAAAACAAAAAAAATCACAACGCTTTTAATTCCTTCAAGAATAGAATCGACAAATTTTCCAACGTTATAATATTTTATTAAAAACCCTGCCGAATTGGAAATCAACATTATTTTTGTATTTTACAGAATATTTTTCCATTGAATATTTCCGGCCGCCCCCCAAGACGAAATTTCCGCAACGCTCCAACACGCTTCAGGGGATGCCCCCTCAGTTTCAGTTCGCGTTTGCACCTTAGGACTCAAAGCAATCCGATTGCGGCGATCTGTGGTCAGATCAAACCGGCATACTCTATTTGGTTTCCGTTCGACCTATATTCTGTCTTGATTGCGCAAATTCTATCTGCTATTTTATGGTAATGTACGATGGCGGTCAAACAGCCGTTTTCCAAGGAAACGGACGAAATTACCGTTCAAAAACTAGGGATATTCAGACATGAAGAAAGCCTAGTTTGTTCACTGTAGCAGTTCATTCATGGCTGCATTTGAATCTTAAAATATTTTTGCTTCTATATTTTGACTTAAATTGTCCAAGGTGAAAAATGAAAAGCATTAAATCGAAATTGTTGATTTGCGTCGGGTTGATTGTATTTATCTTTTCAACCATACTGTTCTACAGGACCTATACATTGATTACCGGAAATTATGAGAATCTAACCAATCAGCAGCTGACCCTGGCGTTGAACTTTGACCTGGCCATTCGTGAATATGTTGCCGAAAACATCCGCCCGATTATGTTTGATTTGCTGCCTGAAGGAGAGTTTATACCCAAAACCATGTCCACCAGCTTTGTCGCCCGCCACATATTCAACAAAGTTCGGAAACAGTTTCCGGATTACATCATCAAATTTTCTGCTGACAATCCCAGAAATCCTGTCAATTTGGCTGGACCGGAAGAGTTAAAAATGATCCGGTATTTTAACGAAAACCCTCAAAAGAAGGTTTGGACCGGAGAAATTAACTTGGGCAAAAGGCCCTATTTTGCAAAATTCAGCGCCATGCGGATGGAAGAATCCTGTCTGCGTTGCCACGGCCATCCCGCCGATGCACCCAAAAACCTGGTGGAAACATATGGCGCTGAGGCATCTTTTAACCTTCCGTTGGGAAAGGTGGTGGGTCTCGATACCATTGCCATACCTAAAGAAAAAGTTGCTGCATTATTTTTTAATGAGACCATCAAAATTTTTACTTTGTTGGGAATCGGCCTTTTATTGCTGTTTATATCACTTGTATTTGTTTTCAAGTTTGTCATCACGGACCGTCTCAGTAAAATCACAGAACACTTTGTGCATACTGAAGAGCAGGACGGCGTTGTGGAAATCCGGCCCATTGAAATTAGCGGACAAGACGAAATAACTACTTTGATTAGCAACTTCAATAAATTAGCAAACAGACTCAATGATTATTATATTTTGTTGGAAGAAAAAGTTGAAGAGCGGACAAAAGAATTAAGCAGAGCCAATGAGCAACTTAAAAACGAAATCGAAGAGCGAAAACAGGCTGAAGTGATGTTGAAAAGAAGTAAAAACACGCTGAAAAGCATCTTTCGGTCTGCACCGATCGGCATCGGGCTGGTTACCCATCGGATCATAGAATGGACAAACGATCAATTCCAGCAAATGGTCGGGTACTCCATGGGCGAACTGGAAAGGAAAAACGCCAGAATTTTGTATGATAGTGACGAAGAATATGAGCGGACTGGATTTGAAATCGACTCGCAAATAAAAAAACTGGGTACTGGAACGGTGGAGTCGCAATACCGGCGCCGTGACGGCCGAATTATCGACGTCCTATTGAGGTCGGCGCCTATAAATCCTAGTGACCTTTCGGAAGGACGTATTTTTACGGTCATGGATATCACGCATACAAAACAGATGCAGGAACAGCTCATCCGATCCGAACGTCTTGCCGCCACAGGCCATCTGGCCGCCTCCATCGCACACGAGATCAACTCTCCCTTACAGGCGGTTACGGTAATGCTGGGGACACTGAAAATAAAATACAGTGACGATGAAACGCTATCGAAGCAGCTGGAATTGCTGAAAGGCGCTTTTAGACGCATCCGAGATACGGTAAAAAATTTGCTGGATCTGAATCGTCCGGGAAAGGAGGCCAAACAATCCACCAATATAAACCTTCTCATAGAAAAAAACGTCGATTTGGTTCGAGCTCATTTGAAGCGGAACAAGATCAAGGTCCATTTGGATCTGTCATCAGATATGCCTGAAATATATGCCTCGCCCCTGAAATTGAATCAGTGCTTTTTAAATCTCATCAACAATGCAGTGGAAGCCATGACCGTCACCGCCACACAGAATAACGGTCCCGTGGGCGGAATGGACACAGGTGGGAAGATCAGCATTAATACGATTCACACGAAGAAAAATGTTATCGTCAAGATAAGCGATACGGGCCCGGGTATTCCAGAAAAGGACCTACAATATATTTTTGATCCCTTCTTCACCCGCAAAAAGAAAATGGGAATGGGCGTTGGGCTTTCCATCTGCCACGGGATTATCTCTGATCACGGTGGATTTATAACCGGAGAAAATTTACCCCATGGCGGGGTGATGATGACCATAACACTGCCGGCAACTTGACACTAAAAAAGCTTTTTAAGAATGATAGGCAAGCAATCGATATAAGAAAATTGATCTTATTATAACCTAAACTGATCGGTTCCAGGTTCTGGGTTCAAAGTTCAAGGGTTACAACCGATTGAAACTGAACAAAATATTGATCAAAATCCAGAATACCTGCCATAACCTATTGGGTGAAACGGTTTTGAACCCACGATGAAGCCGGTATCACATTTATGCAACCTGTTTGAGGTTTTTCCAACCCGGAACGTTGAACCCTGAACCGCTCAACCTGGGTATAACTTAAAAATTTGACAAGCAGAGATCCGTATAGAGTTCCTTGTCTTTTTCCGCCGGCTTCTGGAGTTACCAGCTAGTTGATCTGATAAATAATGACATGGTTACGTCTGAAACGCCTTGTACCGTTTTCACAACCTGGAGAACACGCTCCCTTCTTTCGCTGGTAAGAGCTGTCCCTGTAATATTAACATGCCCATTTTCAAGCACCTCGATGTTTAAATTATAAACAAAAAGATCCTTTTTCATCAATTCAGCCTCGATTTTTTTGGCCAGAGAAAGCCGTTTCATAGAATCGATTGCTTTCAGGCTACATTCTTTCATCTCTTCAGATTGGGCCGCCTCAACAATAATTTTAGAAGCTAATTTGTTCCCCATTTTTTCAGTATTTAAAACAATGTCGTAGAGTGATGGATTGTCCCAT
>JAQYVT010000009.1 GCA_030145345.1 Desulfobacterales bacterium | reverse complement strand
GGTTTTGAAAAAGAACGGCTTAAGATCGATACGATTGCTTCGAATATGGGAAAAGAATTTGCCGATTTTTCAACCGGCTTCGAAAAAACCCTTTATGCGCTTGGGCCGAGCAGGCTCAAGTCCGATTTTTAAAGGTACCTTATGAACAAATCATCCAAAATCATAGACCCGGGGCGGTCGGACCGGTTGCGGTTTGCAGCCTGGCCACATTCACCGGATGACTGTCTTGCCTGCGGACTTTGTTCCAGTTTGTGCCCGGCATCCGGCATCGACGGGTTCGACCCGCGCAAGGTCCTACGCATGGTTGAACTCGGCCGAATCGAAGAACTGGTCGAAGCCCGCTGGCTGTGGTTGTGCACCATGTGCAGCAAGTGCGTCGTTTATTGTCCCATGCAGATCAATATCTCAGATATTGTCAGAAGCATAAGGACCCTCTGGGATCGGGAAAAGATCCCCGGAGATCTTCACACCGGACTGGTCAGAGCCCTTAAAACCGGCAACGTCAATGCACTGTCCAGTCAGGAATTCGTTTCCCGCATGCAGGCCATCGCCGATGAGATTGCCGCGGAACCGGGATTTGAAGGGTTTACCGTGCCGATCGATAAAGAAGGGGCAAACCTTCTGTTAACGGTACATAACAAACTGGTTTTAAGATTTCCTCAAGATATGAAGCATTTGTGGAAAGTTTTATATCTTGCGAACGAGGACTGGACCATCACATCGGAAAACCCGGAAGGGTCCAACTGGGGGTACTTTAACGGGGATGACCCGGCCGCAAAGATTCTGGTCGGGCGCATCGTGGATCATATGAAAAATTTGAAGATAAAAAATCTGCTTTGGCCGGAATGAGGTCATGCTTATCTCATGACCAGGTCTGGTCTTAGAAAATGGTACCCTGAATCTTTAAGGACATTCGGCACCATTAGCGTCCCCGAACTTCTGGTGAAATACATCAAGGAAGAAAGAATCAAACCCGAAAAATCGAGGTTCCAAGGGCTGGCAACCTATCATGATCCGTGCAACTTTGGCCGAAAATCCGAAATGGAATTCGGGCGCGGCTTTTATGACGAACCCCGCTGGATCATGGACCGGTGTCTGGAAAACTGGGTGGAACTTTATCCCAACAAAAAGTATCAGACCTGCTGCGGCGGCGGCGGCGGAACCCTTACGACCCCGTATGATCGGGAACGAACCTTCTACGGCAGGAAAAAGATGGAACAGATCCGGGCCGCCGGTGCACAAATGTTTGTGACGCTCTGTCATGCCTGTCACGGCCAGGTTAATGATATTAAAAAAACCTACGGTATGGAGGATCTTGACGTCAAATATTTATGGGAACTGGTTCTTGAGTGTCTGCAGATTTAGGTCTGCAGTTCATCTTGCGGACAGAGATTTTAAACTTATGGATATTTTAAATTTTAAGAGAGAAGGATGAAAAAACGGCTGGTAATCGTCGGAGGTGTTGCCGGAGGTGCGGCCTGCGCAACCCGGGCGAGAAGATTGTCTGAAGATACCGAGATTATCGTATTCGATCGCGGGCCCTATATTTCATTTGCGAACTGTGGTCTTCCCTATCGCATCGGCGAAGTGGTCGGCCATGAGGATGACCTCATTTTGGCCACGCCGGAATTATTCAAGGACCTATTTAATATCGACGTTCGCGTCAATAGCCTTGTTCGGTCCATTGATCGCGGCCGCAGGGAAATTGAGGTCGAAAATACAAGTACCGGCCAGACCTACCGACAGCCATATGAGGCTCTTGTTCTCTCAACCGGTTCCAAACCGATACTGCCGAATCTCAAGGGAATAAACCTTCCCGGTATTTTTACCCTCCGGGATATCCCGGATATGCGCAGGATTATCGAGTGGGTTAAAAAAAGATTTCTCGAAAACGTTGCCATTGTGGGCGGCGGATATATCGGGCTGGAGATGGCCGAAAATCTCAAAAAACTTGGCGCTCAGGTCACCATTATCGAGATGGAAGAACACCTGATGCCGGTACTCGATCCTGAAATGGCCGCATTTGTTCAGGAACATCTCGAAGCGCAAGGCATCACACTTTATCTTGGAAGCCGGGTATGTGGTTTTGAACCGTTGCCGAAAGACAAGATATCCGTAAATACAAAATCCGGTACATCGGTGTCCGCAGATTTGGTTGTCCTATCCATGGGCGTGCGGCCGGAGGTCGCGCTGGCTCAAAAAGCAGGGCTTGACATCGGTGAGTTGGGTGGAATTCTCGTTGATGATCATATGCGGACCAGCGATGTGCATATCTGGGCCGTGGGAGATGCGGTCCAGGTAAAAGACTTCATTTTCGGGGTTCAGCGTTTGGTTCCCCTGGCCGGTTTGGCCAATAAACAGGGCCGCATTGCGGCCGAGGCCATTTTGGGCCGTGGCCCGTCGTCCCCGGAGTTCAGGGGCGCGCAGGCGACGGCGGTCTGTGGCGTGCTGGGGCTTACGGTTGCAATGACCGGAGCAACCGAAAAATTTATCCGCAAATTGGGCCCTGAAAACGAATTTTCAGATTACGAAAAAATTTATCTCCACCCGCCGTCACACCCCCTTTACTACCCTGAAACGGCCCCGATTCATATCAAGCTTGTTTTTTCGACCCAAGACGGGCGAATTCTCGGTGCCCAGGCGGTTGGCCAAAGCGGGGTCGAAAAACGAATCGATGTGATTTCAACGCTCATTCAGAAAAACGGGACGATATTCGATTTAGAAGAAGCAGAACTGTGTTACTCTCCTCAGTACAGCACCCCCAAGGATCCGATCAACCTGGCGGGTATGGCCGCCGGTAACGTGTTTAAGGGATATTTCTCAGTGGTTCATTGGGAGAACCTGGAAAAATCCGATGCCGTTATCCTGGATGTGCGTCATCCGGACGCATTTGCCCAGGGTCACGTAAATGGAGCGGTGAACATTTTTCTAAACAAACTGCTTCGAGAACGATTTCCGGAACTCCCAAAAGAACGGGAAATATGGGTCTATTGTATCGAGGGCGAACGATCCTATTATGCGACCCGAATACTGCAACATCACGGCTACAAGGCAAAAAATATTTCTGGAGGGTACTGGATGTATCAGGCCTTCAAAAGAGTCAATAAGGTTGCCTGATACAGAGTCGGGCGGATTTATTCGGCATGGTTTGCCGGAGTTTATCATAAACCGGAATAAAGTTTATTCGTTAAAGGAGGTTTTTCAATGATTGATCTTAAGTCAATGCCGCATTCAAAAGATGATCTGGACCGGTATGAAGTTGAAAATATTTTTCATTCATGGTGTTTTCAACCTTCCCAGTCGCCGTTGCGAGTGACATCGGCCAAAGGCATCCGATTTACCACGGAGGACGGCAGAGAGCGGCTCGATTTCAGTTCCTGTTTTGTCAGCCACAGCATCGGTCACCAGGAGGAACGGGTGGTGGCCGCGATCTGCGAGCAGGCCAAGACGCTGACATCCTTCGCACCGACATTCTCGACAACACCGAGAGCGCTACTGGCTAGAATGCTTGCGGAGATCACCCCGGGAGATCTTTCGCGTTCATTTATTTCTCTGGGCGGAACCGAGGCCAATGAAGCGGCAATAAAAATTTGTCATCAGTTTACCGGCCGTCGGAAAATTCTCGCTCGATATCGGAGCTACCATGGCGGGACGGCAACCTCCATGACGCTGTCCGCCGGAGATGCCCGGGGTTGGGCCCAGGTGCTCGGGGGAACCGATTTCATCACTGTGCCCCAGCCGTATTGCTATCGCTGCATGTTTGGACAGACCTATCCCCAATGCGAACTTCGCTGTGTAACGTATATCGATGAGGTGATTGAGCTTGAGGGGGGAGATGAAAAGGTGGCCGGGATCATTTTCGAGCCGGTCACCGGAGCCAACGGCATTATTGTACCGCCGCCCGAATATTTTCCGGAACTCAGGAAAGTTTGCGACAAGTGGGGAGTCCTGATGATTGCCGATGAGGTGATGAGCGGATTCGGGCGGACCGGCAAATGGTTTGCATTGGATCACTGGAATGTTGTGCCCGACATACTTACCATGGCCAAAGGACTTTCCTGCGGATACGTGCCTTTGGGGGTCACCATTGTCCGAAAGCATATCGGCGACCATTTCAAAGAACATTTTTTTGCCCATGGAGCGACCTATGCGGGACATGCACTTGCCTGTGCAGCGGCGCTTGCCGTAATTCCGATTTACCAGGAAGACAACCTTATCGAAAAATCTGCCAAGATGGGCGCCTACCTCCTGGAGAAGGCATTGGAACTCAAGGAGAAGCATCCTTGTGTCGGCGATGTTCGCGGTCTGGGACTGTTCGTAGGTCTGGATCTGGTCAAAAACAGAAAAACTCGCGAGCCGATTATACCGGTGGCAGCCCGAATTCGACCGGGTATGAACCCCAAACTCGAGGTCGCCAAAAAGCTTGCCGAGCTGGGAATGATGGCGATCGTCGCCAACCCGGGGAACGTGATTGCAATGGCCCCGCCGCTGATAATTAAAAAAGATGAAATCGATGAAGGCATTGCCATCATGGACAAGGCGCTAACGGTCGCCGATGCGTATGTAGACAACTGATTGTATCGGGTTTAAATTTTCGGGGCTGTCTGCAAAGACGGAATAAGGATGCCCCAAAAGGAGAGATTCATATGCCTGCAGATTTTATTTTTTTCAACGGTCGAATCGTGACCATGAGTCCTGAAAAACCGGATGCCTCAGCCTTTGCGGTCGTCGGCGATCGGTTCCGGGCCGTAGGGTCCGATGACCAGATCCGGCAGCTGGCCGGCACCCATACCAAAGCGGTGGATCTTGAGGGCCGGACGGTGGTTCCGGGTTTTATCGAAACCCACAGCCACCTTTCGCTCTATGCCATGACCCTTTTGCAGGCCGACTGCAAGACGCCGCCGAACCAGAATATTGATGATATCAAGCGCCGCATCGCAGAGATGGCCGATAGGGCAGAGCCGGACAAATGGATCAAGGGGTGGGGATATGACGACACCCTTATCGCCGAAAAGCGACACCTGACGGTTCAAGACCTGGATGAAGCCGCTCCGGACCACCCGGTTTTTGTTTCCCATACATCGGGCCATCTGGCTTATGTCAACTCAAAAGCCATGGCCGTTTCCGGTATCGACGCTCACACCCCGCAGCCGGAGGGGGGAGAAATCGACAAAGACCATAACGGAGTTCCGACCGGGCTTCTGAAGGAAGAAGGCGCTCTGGCTTTGGTCATGTCCCATATTCCTCCGTATACGGTATCCGAGCTTCGAGACGCTTTTAAAACGGCAACCGGGTATTATCACCGGTTCGGTATAACCAGTACCCACGATGGGGCCATCGGATATTTCAGGCACGGCCCGCAGGTTCTGGAGACCTACTGGCGCATGCACAACGAGGGCGAACTGAACATCAGGGTCTACTTGACCCTGATCGAAGAAATTTATCGTAAACTGCTCAAGCTGGGTATCGGCAGGGGGTTCGGGTCTGATTTGCTGAAAGTCGGTTCCCTTAAACTCTTTCAAGACGGATCTATCCAGGCGTTTACCGCGGCACTGAATGAACCGTACCGAGACCGCCCGGATATCTCCGGCGAGTTGCTCATTGCCCAGGAAGAATTGAACCGGCGCGTCAAAGAATACAACGAAGACGGTCTTCAAATTGCGATCCATGCCAATGGCGATCGAGCCATTGAATCTGTACTTCAGGCCTTTGAAGCGGCCCAGGCGCATCATTCGGTCAGAGCCAATCGCCACATGATCATCCACAGCCAGCTGGCAACCGAACCGCAGATCCTGCGGATGGCCCAACTGGGAATTATTCCCAATTTTTTTGTGAACCATGTCTATTACTGGGGAGACCGCCATGAATCCATTTTCCTTGGAGCCGAACGGGCAAAACGAATCGATCCGCTGAATACGGCCCGAAAGCATGGTTTGCCGTTCTGCCTTCATTCCGACCTGCCGGTAACCCCTGTGAACCCGCTGTTCAGCATCCACTGTGCGGCAAACCGCATGACCAGAAACGGCAAAGTGCTGGGTCCCGAGGAACGGGTTGCGCCGGCCGAAGGACTCAAAGCCTATACGGTAAATGCAGCCCGCTGCAGCTTTGAAGAGCAGAATAAAGGTATTATTGGGCCCGGCAAACTGGCGGACTTTGCCGTGCTGTCGAACAATCCCCTGAGCGTGCCCCATGAAAGCATCAAGGATATACAGGTGATGGCGACATACCTGGGCGGCAGACGTGTTTATGAAAAAGACGGGGGATAACCATTCATACTTCAATGCCGGGGATTCCCCGCATGGAAAAGGAGGTGCCACCATGAAAAAGCGATTCTGGGTTTTTACATTGGCGACGGTATTTGGGCTGACCGCTGTTTTCGGTTCAACGGCAGCGGCCAAGACCTATACCATCATATTGGGGGTCGGTTTTCCTGCAACGGATAATTATGCTTACCTGTCGTGCAAACGGTTTAAGGACCTCACCGAAAAATACACCGGCGGCCAGGTAAAGGTCGATATTTATCCGGGCGGCCAACTCGGGGATGAACAAGAGACGATCCGCTCCATGCAGATGGGAACGGTTCACGCATCACTGGCGGCGGTCAACAATTATAATGTCTTTGCGCCGTCGCTGGGCTACTACACCCTGCCGTATATGTTTGACAGCGTCGAGCAGTTCAGGAAAGTGACCGATGCCATGTGGGAAAAAAACAATAAGTGGTCCGTCAAGGAAGCCGGCATTCGACTGTTGAGCATCCTGGAAATTAATTTCAGACATCTGACCAATTCCAAACATCCGGTCAAGACCCTCGACGATTTGAAGGGGCTGCGGATCCGCGTGCCGCGTAATAGAATCATGGTTTCCGCATTCAAAAGTTTCGGTGTGGAGCCGGTTGCCATGGCGTTTGCCGAAACATTCAATGCGCTGCAGCAGGGGGTTATCGACGGGCAGGAGGCGAGCTACAACATTGTGGTTTCGAAAAAATTTTATGAAGCCCAAAAGTATGCGACCATGATCGGATACATTATTCACAGCGGGTGCATTGTTATTTCCGAAAAATTTTTACAGGGTCTGCCTCCGGATTTTCAGGAAGCGGTTGTCAGGGCCGGCAAGGAAGCCATGTACTATGAGCGCGGGCTGTCGGATAAGATGTACCAAGAGGATATCAACTTCCTAAAATCACACGGCATAGAAGTTTTCGGTCCGCCCCAGGACAAACCAAAATGGGTCAAAAGGGCCCGAGCGAGCTGGCCCGAGGCATACAAAATAATCGGCGGCGGCGATGAAAAAAAGGGGAAAGAGATCGTCGACCTGGTAGAAAAGATGAAGACCGTTAATCCGTAACAATCTCAAAGCACGCCGGAAAAGCGATGTTTTTGCGAAAGTATTTTGTATTCTGCGTTGGCTCTTTGCGAAGTCCGAGAAAGGTGAGTTCACAACATGATCCGGATGTTAAAAATAATCGATGATTGGTTTGAAGAGTTTTTCTGCTCCCTGTTTCTAAGCGCCCTGGTTCTGCTGCTTGGAGTTCAGGTCTTTGACAGGTTTGTGTTTTCAAAATCGGTATCCTGGCATGAAGAGGGATGCCGGTTTTTGTTTATCTGGCTGGTTTATCTCGGCGTCAGCCTGGGCGTAAAGCGCGGAGAACATATTCGCATTGTGGTCTTTATGAGATTTATACCCCCGGCGGTGAGAAAATATATCACTTACATTTCAGAGGCGGGGTGGCTCCTTTTTTTTATCTGCGTATTTGTTTTGAGCATACCGATGATGAAAACCATGTTTGAGTACAGACATCTCTCAGCATCGCTTCAATGGAATATGGCTTACATTTACTTGATCATTCCGTTTTCTTGCTTGCTGACGAGCTTTCGCATTATCCAATTCGCATATCGACGTTTAAAGGCTTCGAAACCTTTATTTTTAGACGAGGAATAATTCAGTGGCACTCATACTGACGTTTGTCATCTGCATGCTAATCGGTATGCCGGTCTTGGCTACCATTGGGTGGGCCACAATAATTTCCATGGCTGGAGGCCCTCTGCCGATGGCCTTTATCCCGCAAAACCTTTTTACCGGTATGGACCAGTTCCCTTTGATCGCAATTGTAGGATTTGTCCTTGCAGGTTATCTGATGGAGCCGGCGGGAATCACAGAGGGTATCATTGATGTCGCCCACAAAATGGTCGGAAACATTACCGGGGGATTGGCGATTGTGACCATATTGGCCTGCATGATATTTTCTTCACTCAGTGGCTCCGGGCCTGCAACAACGGCAGCTATCGGGAGTTTGATGATCCCCGCTATGATCGGGATGGGCTATTCCAGAGGTTTTTCTTCGGGTGTCGCCGCCACCGGCGGAACCCTCGGAATCCTTATCCCGCCAAGCAACCCGTTGATTATTTACGGAGTAATCGCCAATACGTCGATTGCGGGACTCTTCATGGCGGGATTCATCCCGGGGTTTATTCTCACGTTTTCATTTATCATCACGGCTTCACTTATCGCCAAGAAGAAAGGCTTTCAAAGGACCGGGGAAAAATTTTCTCCCAAGGAATTGATGATTGCCATCTGGCGTGCAAAATGGGCGCTGATGACGCCGGTCATCATTCTTGGGGGCATTTACGGAGGTGTTTTTACGCCGACCGAAGCAGCTGAAATCGGGGCGCTTTATGCTATTTTTGTCGGATTTTTTGTTACACGCAGACTCACGGTAAGGATGCTGATCGATGCATTGATCCGTACTTCGGCCATGGCCGGAACGGTTACGGTTTTGGTCGGTGTATCCATGACTTTTTCGCGACTGATTACCCTGTATCGGGTGCCCCAGACGGTCGGCGATTTTCTGACCGGTTTTTCTTCAAACCCGTTTGTGATCCTTCTTCTGATTGCGTTATTTCTCTTTGCCGCCGGATTTGTAGCCGATACCATTGCTATGGTTGTCGTGCTGACACCGATTTTTCTGCCGGTTACAACCAAGTTGGGTATACATCCCTTTCAGCTCGGCATCCTGTTTGTAATTTGTTGCGAGGCCGGATTCCTGACACCGCCTTTTGGTGTGAATCTTTTTGTGGCGATGAAATTGACCGAAGTGAAGTTCGAAGAAATCGCGCTTTCGGTGATACCGTTTATCATCGTTATATTATTTTGGGTTGTTTTGTTCGCGGCCTTTCCCGCTATAATCCTTTATTTGCCCAAACTACTTCTATGAACACAATAGCGAAACTATGACAGCGGATTAGAGTATGATGAAACATATATCGGACCTCAAGGTGAATGCCGATCGTCTTCGAAATGCATGGGAGAAAATGGCAACCATCGGTGCGACTCCGGCCGGCGGTGTTCATCGTTTGGCCTTATCGGACGAGGATAAAGCGGCCAGAGATATATTCGTCGCCTGGCTTGAAGACATCCATCTGGAAGTTACCGTTGACGACATGGGCAATATATTCGGAAAAAGATCCGGTAAGAATAACACATTGCCGCCGGTTCTGAGTGGTTCCCATCTGGATTCGGCGCCCAAAGGAGGGCGGTTTGACGGCGCATTGGGTGTTTTGGGCACACTCGAAGTGTTGCGAACCCTTACTGAAAAAAATGTGGTCACCGAGAGACCCATTATCATTGTCAACTGGACCAACGAAGAAGGGTGCCGCTTTCATCCGGCGATGGCCGGCTCAGGCGTCTGGGCGGGCAGGCTGGATAAAAAAACGATCTATAATCAAACGGATAGCCGGGGGAAAAGATTTTTCGACGAACTCAAAAGGATCGGCTATAATGGGGCGGTTGCGGCCAAAAGATTTCCGTTACATGCCTATTTCGAATATCACATTGAACAGGGCCCGGTTCTCGAAAATAGCGGAAAAGTGATCGGGGTGCCTCGGGGCATTGTCGGTGTTCTCTGGAAAAATGTTTTTCTAAAAGGTCTAGCCAACCATGCCGGAACGACGCCTATGCAGGCCAGAAGCGATGCGCTGTGCGCCGCCGCAGAGATGATTCTTAACGTAAACGAACTTCCATCCAGAATGGGCCGGGGAATGGTTGGGACCGTAGGAGAAATTCATAATCTCCCCAACGCCGTTAATGTTATTCCGGATAACGTTCATTTTAGTGTCGACCTTCGCTGTTGGGAAGAGGATCTCGTTGAGCGGGCATGGGAAAAGTTAAAGGCTGAATTTAAAGAAATTGCCGAAAAGCGAAAATGCGCTTTGGAGATAAAAGAGAGTATGAATTTAAGCCGGTCCGCTTTTAGTAAAAGCTTGTGCGATAAAATTATCGATGTATCCCGGAAACTGGGGTATCCCGCGCTCGAGATGGTCAGCGGTGCCGGTCATGACGCGGCGTATCTGTCCGATATCGCGCCTACCGCAATGATTTTTGCACCCAGTATCGGGGGGCAAAGCCATGTTGAATCGGAAAACACCAAATGGGAAGACTGTGAGGCCGGTACCAATGTCCTGTTGCACTGTGTTCTTGCGTCGGCCATGGAAAAATAAAACGCACCCTACTCCCGACAAGGGCGAAACGGGGTCTTCAGGCAAACTTGCAAAATAATGGATGTAATTTTTTAAAAAATCTTAGCATCAGTAATTTTTGTTTTGCTAAAAAACGGTTGATATTTATGAATGTTAAATTCTACGCTTTAAAATTAATTTTGATTGGGCACACAACTTGCGCTATATCCTGAAGGAAAGAATTACAAATCCCTTTTGGGTAGGGTTAAATCGCTTATGACGGTCGTAATGGATGAGAAAGCTATTATAAACAGATTCGACCTTGATGCCGTGGGAATAAGTCCCATGGGGTTCGATTATTCGACATTAGAGAGCGTGTTCGAAGAACGCGGACTTCTGATGGTTGAACCACACCGTCACGAATACTATGAGATCTTATGGTTCACGAACTGCAGCGGCGTCCATTTCGTCGATTTTGCCGCCTATAAATTCCAACCCCATACACTTTTCTTTATTGCCAAAAACCAGGTTCATGCTTTCGAGGACCGTACCGATATGCAGGGACACCTACTGAGGTTCGATGAGCACTTTATCCGGAGACGCCCGGAAAGTCCTGTCGGTTTTTTGGAATATCCGGTGTTCAGCCCCAGATCTTCTCCCCGCCGCGTGATTCCTGGGGCGCAAGTCCCCTGTTTCGAGACCCTTATGCGCCTGATCATTGAGGAAGCGTCTGATCCACTAAATTACCATTTCGAAGAAATGGCGGCATCACTTCTCAAGTCTTTTCTACTCAAATCCGAGAGACTGGAGCCGCATTCTGTAGAAAATTCGGTTGCGAATCGGGCCAATTTCGAGATCTTTTACAATTTTGTTAAACACGTGGAAGTCAATTACCGAAAACACCTTAAGGTGCAAGACTATGCAAATTTTTTGAATATCGGCACCAAACGACTCACCGAAGTCTGCAAGTTGGTTGCAGGATCGTCTGCAAAGAAAATCATTCAGAATCGCGTTGTTTTAGAAGCCAAACGCTATCTGTACCATTCAGGGTTAAGTGTCAAGGAGATATGTTACCTTATCGGCTTTGAAGATCCGGCACATTTCAGCAAATATTTTCATAAGATTACCTCCTTGTCTCCATTGGCGTTCCGCCATTCGATATCCGAGATTTACAAGTAAAAGCGCGTTCCGTACATTTATATTTCCGGACGATAATGTTATTTGTGTGTTGATCGTGCGAATATTTAAGCTTTGGTTGGGGTTAGCGTAGCATAACGAGAGGGTTAACCTCTGATCAAATTATAGTGCTTTGCATACCCCTTTTCCGATTGAACTTCCACAGAGAGCCCAATCCCCCGGCTGTTGGCATTGGGATAATTTTATGGCTTTATGCGTTAGGGTTTGTATTTTTTATAGATCAACGACGGATTGCGGGCAACAGACAGCGGATATGGAACGTTTCGCTCAATGAGGGGCAAATTGGGTGGTGGCGAAAACAGGAAATAGCATAAAAAAAATCGATTTCAATGATAGGGTAACAGGTCCCGCCGGCTTCAATTACTCGACCGTCGAAACGGTTTTCAAAGCGCGTGGACCATTGACGATTCGATCCCACTGTCATGAATACCATGAGATCTTATGGTTCACGAATTGCAGCGGCGTCCATTTTGTCGATTTTGCCCCCTACAAATTCGAGCCTCATACGCTTTTCTTTATCGCCAAAAACCAGATTCATGCATTCCAAGGCCGTGTCGATATCCGGGGCCACCGGCTGAGATTCAATGATTATTTTATTCGAAGGCACCCTGAAATCCTGGTTTCCTTTCTGCAATACCCGGCGTTCAACCCCATGGCCTCTCCCCGCCGCGTGATTCCCCGGGCGCAAGTTCCCCGTTTCGAAAACCTCATGCGCCTGATAATTGCGGAAGCGTCCAACCCTTTAAGTTGCCATTTCGAAGAGATGATGACATTGCTTCTCAAGGCTTTCGTGGTGAAATCCGAAAGACTGGGGCCTGATATTGGAGAAACTTCCAGTGCCCGGCTGACCGGAATGCAGATATTCTGCAATTTTGTTGCTTTCGTCAAAATCAATTACCGAAAACACCTTAAAGTGCAAGACTATGCCAGGACCCTGAATATCGAAACCCAGCGACTCACCCAGGTATGTAAAACGGTTTCCGGGTTATCCCCAAAAGAAATCATCCAGGAACGTATCATCCTGGAAGCCAAACGCTATTTGTGGCATTCAAACTTGAGTATCAATAAAATATGCCATCGCCTTGGCTTTAAAAGCAATTCTGATTTTAACGATTATTTTCAAAATGTTACTTCGATGTCCCCGTCTGTGTTTCGCTATTCGATATCCAAGATTTACAAGTAAAAGAATGTTCTGGACATTTTATTTTCCAGATGACAATGATAGGCGTTAATCTATAGACTTGGCCTATGGGCAGGGTTTCGCTTCACTCAACTTGCAAATGAAGCGCCGGCGGGCGAAATTTCCAGGTTTAAGACCTTGCTGAGAGGCATTCCTACCGTTTTCGGTATAGGAATGCAGAGATTGTATCAAAGGGTTTTCAGTCACAAAAAACGGAAAAAAGCGTAAGAGAGGAAAAATTTGGAAAAAGACGGAACAATTCTTATGGTTCAACTGGATCACCTGTCCGGCGAAGACTTGGGCTGGGCCCTTGAGGCCCTTGACTATCCCGGAATCCGCAACCGTAATCTCATTCCGACGTTCACGAAAAAGGGGCGCATGGGTTATCTGCTGCTGCTGGACATTGAACCCGAAGCCGAGGAAGACATCGGGAATTATCTGCTGAACAGCTTCACCACCCACGGATACCATCGAATTGAGACACGACATGTGCACCGGAGTACGGCACTAAGATACGTAAACGTTGTGGTTGTCACGCAAGCTAAGCAATTGACCGGAACGATACGACTCAAGCACGACCAGCGAGACAAGCGAGGCCCCTATTTTGCAGAGAGTGACGATCTGTTCGCTTTACATCAGAGAATTACGGATGAGATGAACTGCAAGGTTTTTCCCTGGGACATACGGAGACGAATAGAAGCAATGGCTGCTGAGGAGCCCGGGGATACGCTTTATCTGCATTTGTAAGGTTTAATTTAATCTGAGCCCTCGTCTCGGCCGTGCAGATTTGATGCTTTGGATCCACAGTGGGTGTTGTGATGCGAACACCGAGAAACGGCCGGTTGAAACCGGGTGCCTTTTTGGCCTTTTGCGTTGGGCACCGATGCCGCTTGTCGATCGAAGGGCCAGGGGCTTTAATCTTTAGATGAACGTTCGATAAAATTCAACCCAGAGCACAAACACGAAACCGTTAGGAGAGGTATTACTATGAATAAAGAAATCGTTGCCGCAATGATGGCGGCGTCATCGGACTTGAACCTCATGACGTTGGATCGGATTGAAGCCTGCACCAAAGGGCATGGTTCGCTGAACATGGCGGCATGCTGCATTGCCAACGTCGTCGCCGAAGAATTGCAAAGGGGTGCTGATATTTCCGTAAAATTCTCAGACACTATAGACCTTCCGGTCGACCAGGTATTGTCTCGCGCGATAGCCGCAGGGCGCGAGGCAGGGGCGGATCCGGCCAATGCGGCAATGCTCAGTGCGGTGGTGTTATACATGGCCGGCGCCAATGCACAGGCGGGGGTGCCCGCCGGTAGCCGCAAGCTAGGCGGCATGGCGCGTATTCTCGCAGGGGTTGACCGGTGCGGTGTTGCCGCGCTTCCCAGTATCAAGAGAGGCAACAAAGTTTCGGGATTTGCCGCGGTCCAGGCGATTTATCAGGCCATGGCAGAAGGAAAACTGACGAAAATTCAAGGGAAGCGGCTGCCACGGGGGCTTGGACCGGTCTTTGGGCACGGTGCGTTGGGTGAAGAAATCATTATTCCCGAGTTGGCGAAAAACGCCGCGAAAATAGGTACGACTGCGATGTTGGATGCAATGTCAGGCGCCGGTATGGATCCGGACCCCTTATCCGCCGCGCTGCTTGGCTCTGCTGCGGCACTGGAGATCATCCATCCGGATGCCTGGGTGCCCAACGAGGATGGCGACTTCCACCGCGGGACGGCCCATCCGGTGGGAAAAGCCGCCGCTGAAGCCGCCGGCCTGCCGAGATATGTGCAAGTATACGGAACCGAAGAAGAATATGACACTGGAAAACTGGTGGGAGACATTGGGCTTATTCTGAAAGATGTCGGTGGTGTCTCTCTCATTGGAATGGTGGCTTTGCAGGATGTCTTGAGCATATTCAAGAAAGGACCCTTCATGCTGACCCAGGCCAGCCGTTCCAACGCTCACCATAGCGAGGATGCCATGCTGGGCTTGAAGATACTGTCATGGTGCAAGTTCGATTTCGACAAGGCCGTAGATATTTTTTCGAGACGGGGCGAGCATTCCATGGACCCGGAAACGACCATGGTAGCTGTTAACCTCGTAGCCCGCAAGGCCGAGCAGATCCGGCGCGGGCCGGTAACGAAACTTCTGATCGCGGCCACCGAACCGATTCGGACTAAGGCCTTGTATGACAAGGCCAAGAAAGCCAGCCAAGAACTCTCGGAAGGCGGATCATTGGCATCGGTGGTGGAAGCACTGGACCGTGAACGGCAGGCGGTGGTTGAAAGACGCACCTCCCAACTCATGTCCCAAGCGACGGGGAAACAGATCTCTATCCGCATGCTCAGGGCCTATTCCCGCAACACAAAGGGAAATTTGAGCAAGTGGTGGGGCATTGACGGCGAAGCCGACATGGAAGTCAGTATCGACGGTAAAACCGTTGTGCTCGAACGTGTTATTTCGGAGATATGCACGGAGGTGGCCGAGAAAGACGACCCCGAGCTCCGCAATCAGCTCTTTCTCGGATCGCGGCCCCTGCGCGAACTGTTGCTCGGTGGAAACATCATATTAAACATTACGGTGCCGACAGCAGTGGCGATGGTTCGAGGAATGGGAAGCGCCGAAGACCTTGGCGATATTGCTGAAAAAGCGGCGTATATAACTGCCGGCATTCCGGGGGCCAGGCAAAAGGCGGCTGAGGTGGCCCGCCTGGCACAGAGGATCGCTCAAATGATCGGTAACGATAAAGCATGATCATCGCCCGGGTTTTTCAGGTAAAAAAATAAGGTGGTCCTCCGGCAGCCAAACGACCCATATTTATAGGTCATGCGCCGTCTTTTTTTAGCCCAACTGTCGGCTTTTCGCTCCAAAGCCGGTTCATTTTATCCAAACCGCGTTATGTTTCGGGCAGGTAGGCACGGGGAGCCCTTTTCGGGCATGGGCATCGGGCTGTCTTGTTCTTCATTGTTCCGCGGGGGTAATCGGCCGCAGACCGGCCACAGCCCATGGAAGAGGCTTCCTAAATATACAATTCATAGTGGCGTTTGTCCATTTCCTGCCGGTGTCGATTGTAGTATCATCAAAAAAAGGCCGATATCGGCAGACAGCGCCCCTATTGCTTACAATCAACGCGGACCATTTCAGGCGTCTTTGCCAAAATTTATAAAGACAAGGGGCAGCGTTGTCACAAACGTCAGGCCTGGTCTACTGACTCTGTTTGAGGATATGGTCCGATGAACCACTTGAGCGATATTCGTTATGCCATTCACAACCACTTCAAAAAAGGAGGATCTTACAATGAAGCCAACTAAATTTATATTTTTCCTTTTTCTGGCAGTTGCTATGGCAATGGTTTGGTGCCTGGCCCCTCAGACCTTTGCCGCCGAAAAAACCTGGAGGTTGAGAGGCCAGAGCGCTTGGGGAAAGGGTTTCGAGTTCTTTGATGCAGGAAAAAAAATGACCGAACTGGTTGATATATATACCGGCGGAAAAGTGAAGCTGCAGCTCCACTCTGCCGGAGAACTCTGCCCGCCCATGGAGGAATATGACGCCGTCGGTCGGCATGCCATCGATTTCGCCAGTGGTTGCCCGTGTTATGCCCTGCCCAAAAGCTACGCCTTGTCCCTGTATTGCGACAGTCCCGCCAGTCAGAGCGCAACCGAGAAAATAGCCTGGCTGTATTACGGCGGCGGGCTTGAGATCCTTCAGGATCTTTTCATGAAGCATTACAAGATCAAGGCGTTTCCCTATGCCGTCCAAACCACCGAATTATGGATCTACTCCAACAAAGAAATCAAAACCCTGGACGATGTGAGAGGTTTGAAGATGAGGGCCGCTGGAACCAGGGCCGATGTCATGAAATATATCGGCGGAGCCATGGTCGTTCTGCCCGGCAGCGAGATTCTGCCGGCCATGCAGCGGGGTGTTATCGATGCGTTTGAAGCCTCCAATATAACCATCGGAGAAAAAACCGGCTTTTTTAAAGTGGCAAAATATTTGTACTTCAATCCGGGCAAGACAGCGCATACCATCTTGATATTCGGAATCAACCCGGATGTATGGAATCAGTTCCCCAAAAAGATCCAGCAGAACATTGAAATGGCCATCAAAGATAATGTTTATCGAAGCCTGACCTGGAATCGCGTCGCCGATATCATGGCCATGAAAAGAGCCGTAGAAAAAAACGGCTGTGAGTTGAAAATGCTGCCCGAACAGGTGATGGTGGAATTTAACCAGCTCAGCGATCAATTTTACCGGGAAAAAGCAGCTAAAGACCCTGAAATGGCAAGGCTTTTGGACTCCTGGAACAAATTTGGAGAGGATTACGGAGCCTATGCCAAATATGTCGACCATCTCGACAAGACCGACGGCCTATTCGGCCAAGGAACGCCTTACAATAAGCAATAAAACCATAGGTAAGCCAAACTAAACTGTTCGCAAAGGTGTATGGACCGGTTCGCAGAATCTGCAGACCGGCCCATGCGCCTTAATCAACTGTCTTTGTAAGGCAAAAGGAGCACAGCCATGTTCAGTAAGTTGGTGGATGCTGTCAGCGAAACCAGCGCGCGCTGGGTGAGTTACTTGTACATACCTCTCACTCTGGTAATCTTGTTTGATGTGATCATGCGGTATCTGTTCGGAAGCCCCACAAGCTGGGCTTTTGATGCGGCGCTGCATCTTGATTCCATTCCCTTTCTAATCGGCGGTGCCTGGGCTTTGAAAGTCGGAGGTCACGTCAGGGTCGATGTGCTGTATAATCGCTTTTCGCCGCGGGTGCAACATGCCATCAATATCTTCTTATATCTATTTCTTCTGTTTCCCATCTGCTATCTCCTCATTAAAAACGGAGCAGAATATGCCCTGGAATCCTGGAGCGCAAGGGAAGTCAGCAGATGGACGCCTTTGCATCCCCCGATTTACCCACTCAAAACGCTTATTCCGATCGCTTTTGTTCTTTTGTTTCTGCAGGGAATCGTAGAACTTATCCGTGAAATCAAAGGCCTCCTTAAAGGAGGCCGATCATGATTGGCGAATATATCCCCCTGATAATATTATTGCTTGTCGTATTGGCCATCCTTGCCGGGATACCGGTGGCATTTGCATTGGGGGGTATACCGCTGTGGTTCGGATTGTTTATTTTCGGCGAAGATTTTCTGGGCCAGTTTACCATGCTCACCTTCGGGATCATGACCGATTATTCCTTTACGGCAGTGCCATTGTTCATTTTGATGGGGGCGCTCCTGGAGCGATCAGGGATGGCAGACAACCTGTATAAGAGTTTTTATTATCTTTTCGGCCCGCTCAACGGCGGTCTGGCCATCGCCACGGTCTTGATGGCAACCCTGTTCGGAGCTTGTACAGGAATCGTGGCTGCCGGCGTCGTCACCATCGGACTGCTCGCCATGCCCGCCATGCTGTCTCGAGGTTACAGTAAAGAGATGGCAGCGGGCAGTATCTGCGTCGGTGGCGGCCTGGGCGTCATTATCCCTCCCAGCATCATGCTGATTTTGTACGGCAGTGTGGGGGGGGTTTCAATCTCGGACCTCTTTGCCGGCGGCATTATTCCCGGACTCCTTTTTTCCTTGTTTTACGTGGTCTACATCGTTGTCCGGTGTTCTTTTAAGCCGGCACTGGGACCCGCCCTTTCAAAGGAAGCCCGGAGCGAGGTCAGCGGGCGAGAACTTTTTTTTATGACAATAAAATCTCTTATCCCTCCACTTGCCCTTATCCTGGTGGTGCTGGGATCAATCTTTTTCGGAATTGTGGCACCTTCCGAAGCCGCGGCTCTGGGTTCGGTGGGTGCCGCCCTGATTGCCGCTTTTGCCGGAAAGCTCACCTGGAAAGCCGTCCAAGAGTCCGTCCTTTTTACTTTAAAGACCACCACCATGGTGATGTTCATCGTTCTTGGCGGCAAATTTTTCATGGTGTTGGTGCTGTCCACAGGGGCTGCTGAGCTGGTCGGAAACCTTATTCTCTCGCTTCCGTTGGGAACAACCGGCTCGCTGTTCATCATGATGTTTATTGTGTTTGTGTTGGGATGCCTGGTCGACTGGATCGGCTTGCTGTTCATCATCGTCCCCATTCTTACACCCATTATTGAAAAGCTCGGAATTGATCCTCTGTATTTCGGCATTTTGTTCTGCGCCACCCTGCAGATTGCAAATATGACACCGCCCATGGCTTTTTCTGCGTTTTTCTTAAAAGGTATCAGCCCGCCCGAAGTAACCATTGGAGACATATATCGAGGGTGCGTGCCCTTTATATTTTTGCAAATGCTCGTGATACTCATCCTGATCCTTTTCCCCAAGGTGGTTTTATATTTACCATCTATGATGTGACGCGTATCGGAACGACACACCGCCTTCAACATAAAGATACGGCCTTTTCGGCCGCTTTACGTTTTCTCTTCTGCCGAAGCCCTGATGCCCTAAATACATTTGCCCGGGTACCATTTTACCCCAAATGAGCGAATACAAGGGCTGGAGCGCCACTTTTCCGCCGCGGATGGATTACCAGGGGCTTGCCGTTCAGCCAACGGCAGTAGGACTTCACCCTTAACGCTTTGGATCTCCCTTTCCTGTAATCAAATACACGGCAACCGAACATTAAAAGTGCTTCCCTTACCGAGCTTACTTTCGACTGTGATGGTACCATTGTGTTTGGCGATGATACCATACACCACTGAAAGGCCAAGACCCACGCCCTTTCCCTCTTCTTTGGTCGTAAAAAAAGGCTCAAAAATTTTTTCCATATCTTGTTGTGCAATGCCGCAACCTGTATCAGAAATTACCACTTCTAAAAACGCTTCAGCTCCGGCAGCGCTATGGGCTGTTACGGTCAGAGCCCCCCCATTCGGCATTGCCTCTGAAGCATTGTACATGAGGTTTAAAAGAACCTGCTGGATCTGTTTAAAATCGCATTTAACTTTTGGCAGATTCGGCTCAATTGTTTTTTGAAGCTGAATCTCTTTTATCTCCAGATCATGGGAAATTAGATTCAGGGTTTTATCAATAATGTCTTCAATACGGTTGCTCTCAATGTTAATTTTAGTCCGACGGGCAAATGCCAGAAGGTCTTTAACGATTTCTCCGCACCGGGCCGTCTCAGATTCCATGGTTTTCAAATACCGGGAAATATTCTCAAGTTTTTCATGAGAAAAACGATTCTGTGAAAATAGTTTTATCATCAACCGTATATAATTTAAAATTCCGGATAGGGGATTGTTTATCTCATGGGCAATGGTCGCAGCTAACTTGCCTAGAGAAGCCAGTTTTTCCGCCTGAACAACCTGTTCTTGAGCCTCTCTTAGATCCTGATAGGCCTTTTTGGTATTTTTATACAGATTTGCATTATCCACGGCTACACCGATATGGTTGCCGATGGCGGTCAAAAATTCAACAACTTCAGTTGAGTATTTATATGGAGTAAGGCCGGACACGCACATCACGCCTATGGATGCTCCTTTGGTGATCAGTGGTATATAAACAACGGATGCGAGGCCTTCTTCGATAAGCAGATCGACATAGGGGCTACCGGATTGCAGCGTATTGTCCACCACCTTTGTCTCACCATCAAGGAGGGTCTGACCCAGAAGCCCGTCGCCGGGTTTGCGAGATCCAATAAGGGGATTGTTTATAAAATCAGTTGAAAGCCCTTTGTGCGCCACCAGACGAAGAGCCTTTCTCCCATCGTCCAACAGATAAATCCTGACACTGCCAACCTCAAGGGTCTCGAGAATTTTATCCATTGTGATGCTTAGAATCTTATCAAGATTCAAACTGTTGCTGACGGTTTTGGAAATGGCATTTAAGGTGGCAAGCCATATTCGAAACTGTTCGACTTGCTGCCGCCGGACCTCTTTTTTTTGGGTGATATCCCGATTCATAATATATTAGAAACTCAAGTTACGCACCAAAATTTTGGTGCAAATGCATCATTGAGTAATGGTTGCGCCACAGAAATCTTGAAGTCATGTTCATCAAATAAAATATCTTTTTTATAACACAGTGTTACTAAAACGGCAAAGGAGGTCTCAAATACGAAAGCCCCCCTTTGTAATACTTGATGATAGCCGTAAAGCTTTGGCTCAATAAACGCATCAACTTAATGGAAACACCGGCGAAATAATTTCTGAATCTTTAGTTCGGGCTATCTCTGTTCTGCTGTTCGAAGAAAGGTCCTCACCAACCGGTCCCAGCCAATCTCAGGAAAATTCCCGAAGATATCGTCGATCAGCCCACCGCCGGTGGCTGCCAGTCTTTCGTACGTGTTCCCCAACAACTCTAAAAGATTCTGATTTTCCTTTTCGATCCATTGGAAGCACTCTTTTTCCAATTTAAGTTCCTTTTTATTGATCTCCAGGCTGACAGGATTTAAAAGAAATAACCAACCCTCTCCGTACGGATCATCGTGTGTAACCTCAGGCTGCTCTTTTATCTTATCGTTTACGGCAAACACGATTCCGGACACCGGCGATTGCATGGGAGCCTTTTGATCATTTCGGGTCAGTACCCATGCAACTTCGCCCTGCATCAAAAAGTCTCCGGCTGAAGGAAGATGTATCGTATCCGCCGGCCCGAAAACCTTGGAAACGAAATCATCGATTCCGATCCTGACCCATCCGTCATTCAATAGATGAACCCAGGAATGGCCGACGTGGTGATAATAATTGTCCACAACCTGAAACCCCGAAACCGTTGTGTAATTAGGCTGTTCAACGGCTTTCAAAAGAAAATCAGCGACATTTTTCTTCAGCCCTTCATAAGGGAGAACAGCTATTCCGTCTCGGTTTAGGTAACGGGTATATTCGGGACCGGTTATCGAAACCACCGCATCATTATCAAAGGGCTGATCGATGCCAATGCGTCTTTTCGAACGCAACCCCTCTGCTTCTTTGTCTGTTTTTTTCTTTTTAAATTCATATACATTGTGTTTCATGGTAGGCGCTCCTTTCACGGCCTGTTTATGTCCACCCTCTGCATCCGGACCCGATTACTGTACGAGTCGATATTGCCGTTTCTGGAAATAATAAATTTAATTTCAATTGGTTAGCAACCATAAGGCGCAGGGTGGATCGTATCTTTTATTCTAAGGGTATGAAACGACCTGCCGTCTTTTTTTATTATATTTAGACATAATTGTGCCAAGATAATTGATCGTTATCCATAACGAGAATGATTTAGCCCTTTTCTGATGTACGAAAAAAAGTCCTTACCAGCCGATCCCAGGAAATCTCTGGAATTTGCCCAAATATGTCGTCGATCATCCCACCGCCCGTGGCCGCCAGTCGTTCATATTTGGATCCCAGTATTTTCAGCAGACGCTGGTTTTCCTGATCTATCCACTGAAAGGACTCTTTCCCAAAATAAAGCCCTTTTAAATCAAACCTCAGGTTGGCAGGATCTAAAAGGCATAACCAGCCCTCTCCATACGGGTCATTATGTGCAATCTCGGGCTCTCTTTTTATTCTTTCATTTACAGCAAAGACGGTTCCGGACACGGGGGATTGCATGGAAGCCTTGTTACCATTACGGGTCAACACCCACCCTATTTCGCCCTGCTTTAAAAAGGCGCCGACGGGAGGTAGATTTATCGTATCCAGCGGCCCGGAAATCTTGGAAATGAAGTCGTCGATTCCGATCCTGCTCCATCCATCATGCTCCAGGTGGACCCAGGAATGGCCGATGTGGTAATAATAATCATCCGCAACCCGATATCCCGAGACGTTCGTGTACGTTGGCCCCTCAACGGCTTTCGCCTGCTTTTTGGCGTACAGCATCCGATGAACACGACACTGATAACACTCGTAATTGTTGGTACATTCTTTAGGGGATTCTATGCGCCCTGATTTAAAATGGATACATGGCGTGGCGGCAATCTGATATCTCTCTTTCAGTTGATTCACCCAGTCCGCTTGTCTTTCATTTCCTTTCGGAGGCGCTTTTTCCTCCATGGCACTTCTCATGGCTTGGTCGAAGGAACAATTGTAGCAATCATTGTCACCATCGCAGAGCCGGAAATTGATGATCCCGGCCTTCATCCATATGCACCTCTCTTCAAGCAAATAAAAACCGGCAGCATTTTTCTTCAGCGTCTCATAAGGGAGGACAGCGCCACCATCACGGTGCAGATTTCGAACATATTCGGGAGCGGTTATCGAAGCCACTTCCTCGTAATCAAAGGGCTGATCGATGCCAATGAGCTTTTTTGTATCAACTCCTTTCTCTTTGCCATCGTCTTTTTTCTTTTTCGATTTAGATGTTTTGCTTTTCATAATCTGAGCCTCCCTTCATGCTGAGATTATACTCACCATGGATTTACAGCATGATTGACTGCCGGTCTCTGTAGGACGGTTCGACGGCTCTTTTTATTGCAGGATCCTTACTAAAAGCCATTTAAAAACCTCACGGTGATTAACTTTTGAGTCTTTTCCAGAAAAGCGCTTAGCAAAGGGGCGTGAAAATTTTGTGCTGTTTGAGGTTGATAGCCCAGGTTCTATAAATTTATCCGCCTTTGGCGTGATTTAGCCTAGCGCGCTTAGCACTTTAAAAAAGGCTCAAACCAATGAATGGGGGGGTTATGCTACCGTACATATTTCCATTTTATGATGTAATGTATTTGCAACGAATGTGCCAGGAATAGACAAAACATCTTCAGAACGGTTTTCTTATTGAAATTATTTGATTTTTTTAAGAGCTACGAAAGGAGCCGACCGAGAATATGTTTTATGGATTAAAGGGATAAGTGAAAACTTTGGCTACATTTCAGGAAGGATTTAATCGGTCTTTCATATAAAAAAACATTAAAATCAAATAGATAAAAAGCTGTTGCTTACGGCTACACTATTGTAGTCATTTTTAAGATTGATGGTCTCGTAAAAAGTCCGTTTTGCTCGCTCAGTGACCATTTGGGGGCGTTTCAAGCGGTGCTGCTAAATTTCAAGAACGCGTCGCAAGCGCCTCAAACAGCTTGAAATTTTTAACGCATCACCCCTTGAAACACTGGATCCCCAAATGATCAGATATCGCTCACAAAAGACTTTTACGAGTTTGTCAAGAATAACAAGAATGAAAATCCCTGGCTAACGAAGAAGCTCGTCCTGAAGATAGATTGAGCAGTACCTGCAAAGATAGAGCGGTGTCTCGTCGAGTTCCTCGATACTTCCTGAAAAATGCATTAGACATCTTTTATCCTCGCAATGGAGGAGTTCAAAAAGATGCCCCAGTTCATGAAGGGCTACCTTCACCGCCCTTTCATAGACAAGAGATGATGGGGGGGAGGATCCGTCCGGATTCTTCGCCAGCCTGAACAGAGAGACCAGGGCAAATTGGCCGCCTATTTTTGCTTCACCAAAGGTGTGGGTGAAAATGGGAATAAAGAGGTCCAGATCCAAAACACCGACGACCTTTTCACAATCTTTAAAGGACATGGACTCCAATGTCTCGAGGATGATACCCGCATCATACTGGCACCGTCCTCTGTCCACGGCATATTCAGGATTTTCAAGCGAAGGCAAAATTTGTGAGGGAAGGTGAAAACAGGCTGAGATATGCCCCGCGATGACCTTTAAGGCAATTTCAGGGACTTCTCCAAAAGGTACTATGCCGATGCGTCTTTTGTCTGTGCTCATGAAATAAAATATTCCCCGAACTTAGCCTGAATTTCATGAAGAATTTTCCGGTCTTTTAAGATTGTACCGTTTAATCATTTTATGCAGAGTGACCCGGTTGATTTCCAGAATTTTTGCGGACTGGGTCACATTCCAACTGTACTCTTCCAATATCTGTTGAATATGATTCTTTTCCGTCTCACGTAGGGATAGAGGCTTTGAAATCGGTATCGTGGAGGATCTAAGGAAGGAAAAATCTTCAATTCTGAGTGTTCGGGCTTTGGAAAGAACAACAGCCCGTTCAATGGCATTCTCAAGTTCTCTTACATTTCCCGGCCAGTCATACCGTTTTAACAGCACAATGGTATCATGGGTGATATGATCGACTTTTTTGGTTGTTTCCTGGCTGTACTTTTTAAGAAAGTGCTCAACCAATAAAGGAATGTCTTCTTTTCTTTTTCTTAATGGCGGAATTTCTATCATAATAACATTGATACGGTAAAAAAAATCTTCTCTGAAAGCACCTTCGGCCACTTCTTTCTTAAGATCCCGCCGTGTGGCTGAGATGAGCCGAAAATCAACTTCAACAGGTTCCCTGCTTCCAATACTCGTTATTTTTCTTTCCTCCAGAACCCGCAAAAGATCGACCTGCATTTTGGAACTGATCTCCCCGACTTCATCAAGAAAGAGGGTCCCTCCGGAAACAACTTCCAAAAAACCCTTTCGAGCACGGGTCGCACCGGTGAACACGCCTTTTTGATGTCCAAAAAGTTCGCTCTCTAAAAGAGATTCCGGGATCGCACCGCAGTTGATGGCGATAAAAGGCAGATGGGATCGGCGACTTTCGGCATGGATCGCTTTTGCCACCAATTCTTTGCCGGTACCGGTTTCCCCGACCAGCAAAATAGAAGAATCGCTCTGTGCAACCTCTGGAATTAGATCGAAAACTGCCTCCATTACAGGTGCTTGTCCGATGATGTTATCAAAACGGGTGATTTTCTCTAAACGTCCTTTAATATAGTTGTATTCGGATACGAGCCTCTTTTGAACGGATATTCGCTCCATTACAAGGGAGAGATGATCCGGTTTGAAAGGCTTAAGCAGATAGTCGCTGGCACCGATCCGCATGGCCTTGACAGCCGACTCAATGGATCCATATGCAGTGATAATAACAACCATGGTATCCGGGTATTCTGTCTTAACTTTTTCCAGAAGTTCTATTCCATTCATCTCGGGCATTTTAATGTCAACAAAAAGCAACTGAAAAGGATATTTTACCAGTTTTTCCAAAGCTTCGAAGCCCGATGAAGCGGTCTCCACCACATGACCGTATTTTTTAAACCAGTGAAAAAGAGACTTGCGGACAATTTCCTCGTCATCCACGACCATAATACTCATTTTTTTATCCATCGTATTCCTCCATCACATAAAACCTAAAACCGGTATAAACTATTCTCTAAATCGAGAACGGTTTATCTTTTGGAGTGCCGATATTGCCAAACCGGCTGTATTACAATTTGGTTATACGCTGGCCCCCTTTGATATCCGGCAAACTCGAAACTTGCAGAATTTAGCTTCAAAAAATAAGCTATAGGGCTGGAAAATTCAAAATAAATGAACTCCCTTTTCCCACTGTGCTGTCAATTTTAATGTCTCCTCTATGATTTTTTACCACACCGTAAACGATGGACAATCCCATTCCTGTCCCCTCTCCTTCTTCCTTTGTGGTGAAAAAAGGATCAAAAATATGGTCAAGATTTTCCTCGGGGATTCCATATCCGGTGTCATGGATCTCTATGCAGACATTTTTTTCGTCACGTGCCAGTTTGGAAATTAACTTCAATCGGCCCCCGCCGCGCATCGCTTCAATGGCGTTGAAAATCAGATTGAGAAAGCATTGTTGCAGCTCACGGTCGTTTCCCATGATCATTAACAAATCAGGATACAGGCGGATCACCAGATCGACATTCCTAAGTTTCATCTTATGGCGCGTCAAGAGAATGGCAGCCAAAAGGACTTGGTTAAGATCTATTCCCTTGTATTCCCTGGGGGATTCTCGGGAAAATGAAAGCAGGCCGGAAACAATGTTCCCACAACGTTCCAATTCTTTGGACATAAGAGCAAGATGATCTTTAAACTGCTCCAGGTCTTCAGAACTCGGCTCACCTTCGGCAAGCATATCCTGCATTAAAACGCTGAACGTCAATAGCCCTTGAATAGGGTTGTTGATTTCATGGGCACAGCTGGCTACCAACTTTCCCAGAGAGATCATCCGATCCTCTTGAATCATTTTTTGAAGATCGGACTTTAATTCATTGACCCGTTTTTCCCAGCGGTATGACAATTGCTCTGTGAGGTCTCTCCAAACTTCGATGACTCGATAAATTTCGCCGTTTTCATCCCTTAAAGGGTAAGTGACCAAATTGCAAAATTTGAAATGACCTCCCGGCTCGGGATGTTCGTGAATAACATGAGCGGATTTACCGGTTCTCAGGGTCTCTACCAATGGGCATTTCATGTCAGGGCGCGAACTCGAACATGGAACACTGTAGCCATGGGAAATCTCATAACAGTTTGCTCCCATGACGTCTTCTCTCGATTTATTAACCGCTTTCAAGTATGGATCATTGGTTTCAACGATTTCAAAATTTTTATTTAAAATCACAATTGCAGCGTTGCTCTGCTGGACGAGAAAGTCGGAAAAGTTTTTTTCAAAGACCAACTGCTCTTCGGTAAATCTAAGGCGCTGATCGACTTCGAAAAGTCGCCGCATTAACCGGCCGATGTTGTGTTCCAGAACACCGACCCCCTTGGGTCTGAGACGGATGATCTCGAGCAGGACATCTTTTTTGCCGGTCAGTTCAATGATGCTGTCGAGATCCTTTATCTTAAAAAGGTCCTGAAAGTTATTCGTTGTATATATTCCAAGCTCTTTGGCCAGAACAAGGCCTTCAGCCTCTAGATTTATATCGCAGACACCGATGATATTGATCTTTAGGTAGGTGAAGGATTCACTGTGGAGAAGATCCAGGAAAAATTTACACGCCCTGCCGCCGCCTACGATGGCCAAATTAATGGTATAGGTCATCTTGTTTGTCAGAATCATCGGTTTTACCGGAGAATTTTTTCGAATCGATTATTTTGATTCCTGATCAATTGGTTGTAACCCTTGAACTTTGAACCCTGAACCTGGAACCGATCAGTTTAGGATACAATATGCGCTTTCTCAGGATAAAAAATCCTTTGAGCATGTCTGGGTAGCATCATTTTTCAAAAATAAATGTCCTTGAAGTGTTCTGCGTGATAACAAAGCTGATTTTTATTTTTCTCCTCTTTCCAGCCCTCTCTACAGGAAGAGGGGCATAAGGGTTTAGCCTGTTGCAAGCTGCAGAAATTATTACTGTTGGCTAATTAATCATTTTAAATCAATAACTTTGACAGTTAGATTCTAATAGGCTTTGTCGTTCGGAAGTGGCTGCACCTCCTTGCCAACAGCGTCGAAGATGTAGATCACAAGGAGGTTAGTTTAAGAGAATATAAAAGTCTATCACAGGTAAGACAGGAATGTAAATATCATATTGGTGGGGTTTCTAACTCGGAAACATCGTATTTTTTGTCGCTGAATTTTAATGATACCTCTTGATCTTCATAGGGTTTCTTTATGGTCCTGCAATTTATTTTTGGCTATGAGGTTCCGGATCATGGTCAACACTTCCCATTCCTCGTAAGGTGCCAGAATACAGGCGTAGACCCCGAGTTCCACGGCCTGTTTGATTAGTCCTCGATGGTCTTGGTCGCAAAGCAGGATGGCTTTACAGCCGGGGCAAGCAACATTAATTCTTGAGTAGATCCTCGTGCCATAGGAGTTTACAACCTCGTAGTCCATAATAACGATGGCGCTGCGCATCTTTTTAATTCTTTTTACAAGTTCTTCGAGATCGGCACCTATTAGAGGATGAAGGTTGTTTCTCTTGCATAAGCCTATAACATAACTTCGGATTCTCTTATTTGCGATCAGTACGAGGATAGGAATTTGTTTTGTGTAACCATTCACTGTCTTGAAGCTTTTAATATTTTTTTACTGAGCCTAATTCATAGATGCGACCATTGGGCCGATCTAAGTTCAGGGCAAACCGGATGAATACCTCAAGCCCAGAAGGTGCTTATAAAAAAATCCCTGACATTTGGTATGAAACAGCGGGAAAAAACACGCCTTTCCCGCTGTTCCGGAGCCAATAGGAGCGGCTGAATGCCCCTACCGGCAATTTTATGTTCAACCTCCAAAAATAAAAATTAGAATTGGATGAGGGGCGCGAAATATATCTTGATACACTCTTTTAGAGTTTGTCTGCGAGACGGTGAAAACGCACTCCTTAAAGGGGGTTGATAAAATATTCTTCCGTCACCCCTCACACACGATCAATGTTCAACGGTTATGATTTACTCTATATATTCAAGAACAAAGTCCAGTTTCATCATCTCCTCGGGCCAGAATTTTTCGCTCATCTTCTCTTCGCCGGGGTAGACGTCTTTTCCGTCAATCTTATCAACGAGCAGCTCAATGAAGGTCGTCTCGGTGAGCTTGTATTTGGCGATGACATCCGACGGCAGCACCACAACAAGGCCCGACTCCTTGGATGTTTCCCACTCAAAAGGTTCATTGGGGCCTGCGGATTCTTTTCCATCTTTCCCGTCATAGACCTTTAACAAAGTGCCGGAAACCTTGATTCCCGGTTTCATGTTAAATTCTTCATACAGCTCGTCGGATATATGCCACCACAAGGCTCTGATATTTGCCGCCAAGTATCCTTTCACGAGCATGGGGTCGTATCCGCAGACACCCACACGACATTTTTCAGGCATGTTATACCTCCTTTTTGCTTTGATTGGTCTCCACATCCTTCAACTGGTCGCGAAGATCATCCACCTGTCTGTAGCAATAATTCATGAACTCTTTGGCTTCAGAATCGCTGAGGTGTTTCGTCTCATACAATCTTCTGACATAGGGATAAACGATCTTCTGGATATCTTCAGAAAAATCTTGATGCACATAATCGTTATTCCCCTCAGGGGATGCCCAACCTAAAAAACTTTTTTTCCAGTTGAGCATCATCCCTTTGAGACTGTTGAGTTCCTTGATAACGTTTTCTTCCATGCTACTTCTTCCTTGCATCAAAGGCGTAGCACTTCTTAATCACGTTGAAATCTGCGACGCACCAGTAGTCGGGCCAGTGGATCTTCGTGCACCAGCCGATGATATCCGCAGGCGGAAAACTGGAGCCTTTGAGAACCGGCTTCAAGCCCCTGCACTGCCAGCATATATGATCACTTTGTTTTTCCGGCACCAGAACAGTGTCCAGAAATTCTTCAGGTGTTAACTCTGCCATAGGACTCTCCTTTCTTTTTTTACCACTCGCCTACTTCGCCTTTCGCAATTTTCTGCTGATACTCCTCCCATACTTCAGGAGTCAGTTTCTGAATATCCCATTCAAAGCCAAAGCTTCCGGCAATGCCGGCGGACGGCGGCTGCGGACGCCAGCCCCTGACCGGCCTGCCCCTGGCGCTGAACTTGACCATATCCGCCACGCCCAGATAGATATCCCTGGGCAGACACTCATACGGTCGGGTCCGGCCTTCAATGCCCGGCAAATAGTTCGTGTAACCCTCTAAAGGTTTATCCGCATACAGCGGACTGGTGTCCGGTTTTTCGTCAACCTCCTCAGGACCCCTGTACATGAAGCCCTGAATCATGTGGATGTAATACACTGTTTTGCATTCAGCGCAGTTTACCTTGCCCTCCCAGTTCCAGAAACAGTAAGGATCAAGGTAATTCACAGTGTTACACTTTTTCCCATCGATTTCTTTCTTACACCAGATAATATCACACACGGCGCTCTCCTTTTTTTATATCCAGCTCTTATCGTACCACTCCTGAACGGTGGAAGTCGGATAACCGAGCAGCTCATGGTAGATTTTTACATTATCGGCACCCACCGGCCGCCAGATCCAATTCTGTCTCCTGGGTGTTTTTGCCATCAATCCCGAGCTGTATCCTGACTGGGTCAGCACGTCACCGAAAATGGGATCATCAAGATACCGGATGGTGCCCCTTTGTCTGAAGTGCTCGGATTCGTAGACCTCCCGGTCATTCATTACCGGTTCGGCCAGCAGACCGGCGTCCTGCAAGACCTTTACCACTTCCGACCGGGATTTGTCCTCGGCCCATTTTTCCAGGGCCGCGTAAATCTCCACCTGAGACTCACCATCGACCCGGTCCTTATGGACCTTGTATTTGCCGTAAAGATCTTTCATTCCGGTGATGGCACACAGTTCCTTAAAGTCCTCATCCTGGAAGGCGGAAACCATGACATAGCGGGCATCATGCTTGTCCTGCGGATTGGAAACATCCGGAAAGTCGGACTTGCCGCACAGAATGATGCCGTGGGCACAGAGCTGGGTATCCCAGTTGCCCCAGCGCTGGCGCACAATGCCGAACCGGCCGTACATGGGTGCGGCATAACCCAGACATCGGGTGGCTGCCTGCACCTGGGAAAATTCGATCATGGTCCCAAGACCGGTGGTTTCGCGCCAGTGGATGGCCGCCAGAATCCCGAAGGAGATCTGGGTGCCGGAGTACCAGTCGATGCACCAGTTGGAGTGCTTGGCGCAGTGACCGCCCATAAAGTCATGCATACCGGTGACGGAAGCCAGGCCGGCGTGGGCCTGTCCCAGAATGTCGTAGGACCCGCCGAAGACCTTGGGCCCGTACCCGAAACCGCCGCCCCATACGTAAATGAACCTGGGGTTCAACTCCTGAAGGTACAGATAGCTCTGTTTCCACTTGTCAAAGGTTCCGGGACGATAGCACTCGGTAAGCCCGTCGAACATCTTTACCATCCGGTAAAAGGCCTCTTTCATTTCATCCAGGTGATAATCCATGGTGATATAGTATTCGTTGGGGTTCGCATTCAGAAACCCCAGGCCGGTACCGGTCATGGGCCGGGTGTCGTGCAGCGGATACAGATAGGCCTCGTTGAACGGAGATGTATGCCGCATGGGATCACCCATCCTCGGCATCTCGACCTTGACCACCTCGGCCCCCAACTCCGCCAGGTTGGACACGGAATGGGGCGTGAAAATGTACATGGTGGTGCTCATCCACCGGACGCCTCTCAAAGGCTCGGGTTTTTCATGTTCGTTGCCCGGATCAAAGGTCGCTCGGCAGTATTCCTCGTAAGGCATTTTCATTTCTTCGAGCTCTTCCTTGCTCTTGGGGCCTGGCAGATCCTCTATCCTTGTCTCTCTCATATCTTTTGCCATTATATCACCCCCTTGCTCTTGAGTTCTCTGACTACATTTTGGCCCATACCGAGCCAATTCAGGTACTTGAGAAAGTTGTCCTTTCCTAAGGGTCTTCCGATCCACTTGACCCGGTGCGGCGTCCTATACTGGAAGGAATTCGGGGACGTCGAATACAGCACGGTCCCGTACTGATCGCTGTCGATGGTACACACCCAGGGACGGTACTTGAAGTGAGGGAACTCACTGACCTCATCGATAAACAAAACCGGTCCGGCCGCAATTTCATACTCCAGCAACTTCTGCTCGGCTTCAATTCGGTTCATATCGCGCAGCCAGCGGGTGGTCACGGTGTAAGTCTTGATCAGGGCCTGAAGCGCATTCCGGGCACCCATTTCTTTAAGAAAAGGATCTTCGTGGATCAACCGGCCGAACTGAATATCATCCCGCTCAATGCACTGGCCGATACGATACCAGAGCCGGTCGGTCTGACCGCCGATCATCATGTAGCCGTCCTTACAGGGGTTCCATTCGTACTGGTTCAAATTGGGGTCCCAGCCGCCGGTTCGGGCCTTGATACTCTTGTTGAAGCCGTACCAGCCGATATCAAAATCCAGAATGTCCATCTGCGTCTCGGAACCGGTGACCTCGATAAACTGCCCCTCGCCGCTGAATTTGTTGCGCCAGTAAATAGCCGCCATGATGCTGCACGCCCCCTGCTCGCCGGCCACATAGTCGGCAAACCAGACACCGGAACGGGTGGGATCGCCCCCCTTGCCTCTGGGAAGCTGGTCCTGGGGGAAACCGGTGTTGTGCACAAAGGAATTGGCACAACCGCCAAAAGGCTCGAGGGTCCACTGGCCGAACTTGGAGACTTTGTCTTTATACGGGCCCCACGATCCGCGCACACCGATCCAGCAGTAAACCAGTTTGGGATTGATCTCGGCCAGTTGCCGGTATCCCAGACCCAGCTCGTCCATATAGCCCGGCGGATACTCCTCGATCAACACGTCGGCATGAGCTGCCAGCTTTTTGTATATCTCCTTGCCTTCATCGGTTTCGATATTCAGGGTAATGGAGAATTTATTTCTCATCTCATGGATAAAATCCATGCCGCACTTTTCGCCGGTCTCTCTGTCCTCGAGCATCAACTCTTCTCTGCCAAAGGGCGTAAGTTTTCTTAAAGGATCTCCTTCAGGCGGTTCAATGTTAAGAACCTCGGCCCCGGCTTCGGCCAACAACGATGAGCAAAACTTGTTGCCCATCCTGTACAACCCCATATTTAGCACCTTGAGACCCTGAAGGGCCTCGGGCTTGCCGAAGCTGTACTCGAACCTGAGATTGTCCTCGCACCACTCGCCGAACTTGGCCGCATTTCGCTTGGCATACACCTTGGATACTTCTTCCCGCGGCGGCGGCGGCGTCACAGGCCAAGGCCTTACCTCAGGGCTCATCAGCGGAAGGGTATCCTCCCTGCTGTTTATTTCCACATCTCTTATTTCTGCCATATTTTGACCTCCCATCAATTGGTTTTGCTTTGGGCTATATCCAATTTCCTCCTTTCCTAACGAACGCAACGATCTACCCTCAAGTATTAACCTGTTTCTAAGAAAGGCGTTCGCTGGTAGGAGACGGTCTCTTCTCTATTGTCTCACCTCCTTTTTAGTGGGGTTAGCGATTGTTGCCGGAATTGAGCAAAGAAAGCCCTTCATGCCGCCTCTTCCCCGGTTAACAGAAATGGCCGGAATGACAGACATTCCTGAGTCAGAAAAACTGTTTCGGCGAGCAACAACACTGTATCCTGTAAAGCCTGTTGGAAAAGCGTTACGTTTTCATTAATAGCGAAAAAACAATTGTGAAAAATAATTATACCTTCACGAGACGGACGACGTGGTTTTGTCCGAACTCATGAAGTGTTTAGGCCTAAGAAATTGAGTGGTTTGTATGGTTGATCGGGCAATGATCAACGGGAGAGAACCACAACGCTTTTTGGATTGGATAAAACTATTACAAAAACCTTGCCAGAATTGAAAAAAATCACATGGCTTTTAAGAACAGCGGCTTATTTTATTTGATTTTCAGAAAGTTATCAGCTTTAAAAAAATGAAGGAACAGAGAATTTATCCCGCGCCGTCTCACATGAAATCCGGACAACTGTACGGAATCGGACCCGATTTTCACGAAATAATCAATACAATAAACCCCGGTGAGGATTTCGGGTGTGTACAGAAACGGACCCGGACTGTTCACATCTGTAACAGAATCGCCTTATTTATCAATACGGTAGCGGCGAATTTTGCTGTACAGCGTACTCCGGCTTATTTCGAGACGCCGGGCGGCCTGGTGTTTGTTCCACTTGGACTCCTGAAGTACCCCAAGAATTAAACGCCGTTCATTTTCAGCAAGGGAGTTGGTGGAAGGTTCGGGAACGGATTGCTTGAGAAATTGGGGCAGGTGGCGCCGCTCGATTTCCTGTCCCTGGGTAAGTATGGTCGCATGGCTGACGGCGTTTTCCAACTGACGGACGTTGCCGGGCCAGTCGTAATCCATCAGGGTTTGCATGGCACTGGGGGAAAAAGCATGGATGTTTTTCCCTTCTTTGATCTTGCACGCTTCCAAAAAATGGTTGCAAAGCGGAGGGATGTCTTCTTTGCGCTTTCTCAGCGGCGGGAGTTGGAGGGTAATGACATTCAAGCGATAATAAAGATCGTCTCTGAATCGACCCGCTTCAACCTCCTTGAACAGGTCCCGATTGGTGGCCGCCAGTACCCGTACGTCCGCCTCCAGGGTTTCCTCTCCGCCGACCCTTTCAAAACAATGATCCTGCAGAAATCTGAGGAGCAGGACCTGAGTGGCCGGCGCAATGTCGCCGATTTCATCGAGGAAAAGTATTCCGCCTTGAGCGCGCTCGATGCGACCCTTTTTCATCTTTATGGCGCCGGTGAAGGCGCCTTTTTCGTGGCCAAAAAGCTCGCTCTCCAGCAGTGCCGGGGAATACGCCGAACAATTGGCAACCACCAAAGGTCCTTTTCTCCGATGACTCTGCCGGTGGATTGCCTGGGCCACCAATTCTTTACCGGTGCCGTTTTCACCGGTTATTAAAACCATAACGTCCGAACCGGCGACCAAATCGATCAATTCATATATCTTCTGCATTTCGTCGCTCTGGCCGACGATTTTGCCATGGGATGTTCGCTGGGCGACTCTGAGGCGGAGGTAATTGATTTCGGTTTCATGGATCACCAAATGACGAATATGTCCGGCGATCTGATTGAATAAGGTCAGAAAAAAGTTCGTATCTTCCCGGGAATACTCTTGAGGGTCGGGTGAGGCCAGCACGAAGTAACCGATGCAATGTTGGGGTGTAGAAATGGGCAGACCGAACCAGCTAGAATAACTTCTTGGAATAAAATTAAAAAAAACAGGGAGGTCATTGCTGTATTCTGAACCGATGATTCGACTTCCTCTGATACTTTGCAGATATCGGACAAAATCCGGAATAAATCCGGCGTTCTCGAGTTCCTGCTGGGTCTGCACCAAAAGCTCCGTCACAGAAGCATTGCAGCCTTCCAAATTTAGAAAGTTCTGGCCTCCGGCATCCAAAAGAAAAAGGATGGGGTCGGAATTTGTAAAGATTTCCCCGGCGATTTCATGGACATAATCGACGATCTCCCATAAAGAGTTCTTGGCGTTTACCTGCCGTGAAATTTCAAATAATTTCTCCAGCTGATGCTGTGCCCTTTGCAGTTCCTTGGATCGGAATGCCAAGGCATCCTCTATTTTGCGTTTTTCGGTGACATCTCGTTCCAAGCGGATCACCGAAACGATCTCACCCGGATCGTCGAAAATCGGATAGGTAGCAATCTGCAGCACCTTGTCCTGTCCGCTGGAATCCGGATATACTCTGTCATAAACGGACGAACGCTTCGAGCGAATCGTGTCCTGTACCGGACACTGGATACCATTTGCCTCACAAGGCGATGCGCTTTTGCGCATAATTTCATAACATTTTTTTTCAGTTATATCAGAAAGTGTCAACCCGACCCGGGAGCAAAACGATTCGTTGGCCTGGATAATGCGGCGAGTTTTGGGATCAAGGACAATAAGGTTGTCTGTAATGCTGTTGAGGACCTTTTCATTGAATACTTTAGATGCCAGCAGTTGGCTTTCAAGGCTTTTTCGTTCGGTAATATCTCTGATATACTCGACGGTCTGGATGGTTCTGCCGTTGTCATCTATTATTGGGTAGGAGTGGATTTCGAAAATGCCTTGACCACCGTCCGGTTTGGGAATCTGTTTTTCCCGTATCTGCGGTTCACCGGTGAGGAAAGTCTCCTCCACATGGCATTCCGGACAAATTGCCGTTCGGTTGTATAAAACCCCATAGCAATACTTGCCGACAATCTCATGTCTTGAGAGTTTAAAGAGGGATGCCAAGGCCTTATTTACCCTCAGAATTCGGAAGTCGCGATCATAAATGGTAAAGGGGTCCGTAACGCTGTCAAAAACCCTCGTTAGGAATCGTTCATCATAGTTGGGCATATTCTGCTCCCGATCTTCTTAGATAAACTTTTTCAAGTCTCACCAATTACAGGGGTGGAAAGATATCGGTCTAAACGATCGAGAATTGTGTGTTGGAATTGAAAAGCGATGATACGATTAAGCACAGAAAGAAATGCCATTTGCAGATAATGATACAAGTTCCCCTTCCGCAAATAACAAATCCGTCTTTTTCAAGTTCTTACAATGAATTTCGGCTATGGTTTTGTTGGCACCTCCCTTTCCTCTGACAATACGTATCACCATAGCATTTCATCCCATGTAACCCCATCTCGCCCCTCAGCTTCGAATGGAGGTAATATGCCATTTAAGTTATGTTTTGGGTCTTCACTGAGGGGCAGATGGGGCGCAAAAGTATTCTTTTTGTTCATCTGTAGTTCCATTGTGAAAAAAGTGGGCGCTTTGGAGTCCATTGCAAATAAAGTTGCCGCATGGCAAAAAGAAGAATACGTTATCCTAAAACCAAACTTTGTATACAAAAGAATTGCCGGTCTTCTTGAAGATTCAACGTTCAGCATCACAAGCTCAACTCCTCGATCCATCAAGATTGTCAATCCCATATCAAGCAGGTCTTTGCCGATCCCAATTCGCCTTTGTTCAGGATGGACGGCAAGTTTCTTGATCGTTGCCATGTAGCAGTTACATTGGCGGTACTCAGCAATTAAATAGCCGGCAACTTCATCTTCAACCAAAAAAATCTCCTCAAGTTTTTTCCTAAAGGAGTTTAAGCTCCATGGAATCCCAAACGAAAGTTTTTCTATTTTTAGGACACTGTCTATATCTTGTTCTGTGGCGGTTCTGATCATAACAGACCTCCCTATTCAACGGATTTATCTGAATATCAGGCCGTCCCGACCTCACCGTCTCGTTTTTATTATATCTACTAAACTTTTAAACGCACCTAAAAAATTTGGTTTTTCTCCAATTAAGTTGGAGAAAAGGGGTCATGGATTCAAGGGTTTTTTCTAAAGATTTTTCAGCGCTGTCTTTTATTAGAGCACCCAATTCGCAAACAGAACCCTAAGATATGTAAAGCATCCTAATGTAATCATAGGAATAGACACAACAAATCTTCTTATCTGTGAAGTTAGACCGTATCTTTCTTCCTTTGGGGATTTTGTTGTTGTATAAATCTCTAAACAGAGTTCGCAGGACTTTTGTCAGATTTTTACCTATTTGTAATTCTTTAGCATTTTTATCCGCCTGTTTTGTGGCGGGTCACTCGACCCCTTGCCACCTTGATTCATCAAATCCTTGAACCCTTGAACCCTCTGGAATCACACCGACTCAATTGGAAATAATTCACTTATTTACCCCGAGTAACTACAACTAATCGGGAGATGATCCAAAAATTTATTGAACGCCGACGGGCGTTAAAAATTATCTGTTAAATAAAGAAAAACGTTGTTAGGGGAGTAGAGGGTCTTCTACTCGCAACTTCAGTCTCTGTTCCAAGGCAGCGCTAGAAATCATAATCATAACTCTCGTCGAGGGCAGGTTTAATGTCTTTCATCAGCACTGCAAGATCGACCGGCATGTTTTGTCTATCCTTGACCATGTTCGGGATCACTGCGGCGCGATGAAATCCAGCCTTGGTAAACGTATTAATTACAGCCGTGTTGGTATCTGGAATCTCCAATATGAGTTTTTCTATTCCAAGCTTGTAGGCGATACGCGCGAACTCATCAACCATAAGGTTCCCAAGACCAAGATTCCGGTAGTCCTTGTGAACAAAAATCCGCACGGTACCCAGGTGCCATTTCCAGCCAGACCGACGGCGATTAATCGTGGCATCGGCGATAATGATGTCATCTTTTATCGCCAAAATGGGTAGGGTCCTGCTGTAATCAAGATTTTTTGCCCATGATTCAATAAGGAGTCTGCTTTTAACATCATCCCGCAGATACCGGGCCTCTTCTTCGGGAACCGCTTTGAAAAATTCATACAACGCTTCTTGATCTTCCATTACCATTGGGCGTAAAAGAATTTTTGTCCCATCTTTAAGAATTGCTTCTTTCCGATACGTGCTAAGGTCTATTTTTGGATATATGTTATGTGCCAACATAAAGATCACCTCCTTTCGCCCATTTATACTCAATTAATACCCCTCTCTCCCCTAACTTAAATTTTCATTTTTTCGAATTTTGAGTTTGACCCAAAATTCTAAATTTGTTTTGATTTGAAACTCCTCGGGTATGACTTATTTTGAAGTTTATCCATGTCAAAGCGCCATCATTAAATTAAAAGATCAAACTTGTTGATAGGCAGCCTCCATTTCCCGGCGATCGGCCATATCCATCAGAACCCTATCCCGAGCTTTATCGATGCCGAGTTCTTTGCGTTTCTTGTCAATATGAGCGATCATCTTCTTGGCATGTTTGACCGGATCCGGTTCAATATCCCACATACCGCCATAAATTTTTTCCAGATCCTTGCAAATATAGTCATGAAAGACCGGAGCGCCGGCGGTGGGCAGGGTAACGCCAAAGACGGTATACACACCCGATGAAACAAAATAATGGCCAATACTAATGGCCTTTTCACTCATCCACTCGGGCGCGCTGCCGGCGGCCGGCAGGTCACAGATGTCTTCTCCGAGTCCGCCGGCTCGGACAACCTCCGTTGCCGCCAGCAGAATCCGACTGTTGTCAACACAGGACCCCAGATGAAGCACCGGAGGAATACCCACGGTTTCACACACCTCGGCCAGTCCGGGGCCACAGAAAACCTGTGCGGTTTCCGGTGTGAGCAATCCTTCCATGGCACAGGCGATACCGTTACACCCTGTGGTTAGGACGATGACATCGTTTTTAATAAGTTCCTTTACAACAGTGATGTGACCGTCATTGTGCTTGGTCCGGACATTGTTGCAGCCCACCACACCGGCAACACCCCGGATACGGCCGTTGATGATATTGTCATTCAAGGTAAAGTAAGATCCGCGAAAGGTTCCGCCCAGATGATATTCGATGGATTCAACACCGAATCCGGCAACCTGAACGCCTTTATGTTTCGGGATCATCACTTCCGTACTCCGGTTCTCAAAGTTGTCAATGGCCATCTTCACGATCCGCCGGGAATCTTCCAGAGCATGATGCTCGTCGAATTCAATGTGAATGACATTGTCTTGCTCCATCTTGGCAATGGGGTGAGTGGTGATCAGCTTGGTGTGGAAACATTTGGCCACGTTGGCAAGATTCTGGAAGATACACTGGATGTCCACCACCATGGCATCACAGGCACCGGTAATGATGGCAAGCTCCTGCTGCAAAAACGTTCCCACCGGGGGTACGCCATGGCGCTGCAATATTTCATTGGCCGTACAGCAGATACCGCCCAACTGAATCCCTTTGGCCCCTTTGGACTTGGCATAGTCGACCATTTCTCGGGACTGGGCAACAGCCACGATGATCTCGGACAGAACCGGCTCATGGCCGTGAACAATAATATTCACATGATCTTCCTTCATGACACCGAGATTGGCTTCAGACTGGAGGGGATAGGGGGTCCCGAAAAGTACGTCCTGGAGATCGGTGGCCAACATGGAGCCGCCCCAACCATCGGCCAGAGCTGCCCGGGTGCCCTGCTTGATCAGATTCCTGAAATCCTGGTCAACACCCATATGGGTGCGGTGCATGATTTCAACAATTTCTCTGTCGATATTTCTGGGAAGAACACCGTTTTTCTTCCATTTCTCATAGAGGGCTTTAGGTGCCCGCTTCATGTAAAGAACTTCACCCACGGGTTTGCCCCATTCATTTAACGCCGTTTCAGCCACCTCGAGTGCGATTTCATCGAGGTCCCGATCGACCTTTTTGCCGTCAACTTCAACCATGGTTTCAACACCCAAGTGGGGAGCGATCTGTAAGAGCTTGTCAACATCTTTTATCTTGTAGTCATCGGATTCCTTTCTGGCTGCAGACAAAAAGACTTCGGCCACACAGCGCCCGTGATCTGAATGGGCTGCTGCACCACCTGCAACCATCCGGATAAAATTACGTGCTGCAATGGTATTTGCCGTGGCACCGCAGAGACCTTTTCTGGTATCTTCACCTTCAATGCCCGACTTTGGCAGAGGAAGACGGCAGGGTCCCATGGAACAGTTTTTACAGCACGTCCCCTGAACACCGATATTACAAGCTTTCATGGTTACCGCTCTGTCAAAAATCGTTTCAACACCCAGTTCTTGTGCGCGTACGATCATCTCCTGAGTTGCGGCATCAATGGAAGCGGTGCCGGGGTCCGCTATTTTTTTCGGTTTGGCGACTTTTGCTTTTTTTTCTTCTGTCATCTCTCTCTCCTTTTTTTGGGTCCGTTCCTCTCAGCACTTTTTAAAACGCCATGGTTGTTGATTTGACCAAGATGATCAATTTTTCCTTCCTGGCATGAAAAATTTTGAATCCAAAAGCTTTCCTTTCAGATAAGCATCCAATACATCTTCCGCCGGTCCGGATATTCCCGATATGACCTTAATTTCGGACGCTGTGAGCATCCCCGAAAATTGACGTGATACCCCCCCGCAGATCAGAACATTGATATTAAGCCCCTGGATAAAATGACACCGTCGAGGTATATCCTTTTCTAACAGAAAGGCTTCAAAACGAGAGACTTCATTTTGAGTCTCGCTTTCAATGATCAGCAATTTAGATGCCGTATCGAGTAACGGTGAAACTTTATCCTCCCATATTGGAACTGCTATCCTCATAAAAGATACCCCCCTGCCGCGACACACTCGCACACTTCACCCATGTCCCTTGCCACACCTAAATCCTGCTCTGCCACCCGCAGTACGATTCTGTCTTTTCAATCCCGCACTTTGACTGCTCAAACTGCTGTGATCGGCAACATTCGCTTTGCCGGACAGGGTTAGATTCTTCCTTTATACTTTTCCACTTCCCCGAAATGGATTGATCTTCACTCCAACGTTTTTTCCCGCCTTGAACGGCGCGGACAAACGGTGGAAAAGCGCTTTTTTAGAACTCTTCTTCAACTTCAAGTTCTACGTGACACTTTTCGCACTCTTTTTTATACGCCTTTTGTTTGGAGGGAATTTCTCTCTCTCTGCCTGCATGGATCTCGAAATCGATCTCTTCATGATAGCACTTATCGCATAAAGCCTTACCTTTATATAATAATCCAACTCCCATGGTTAACCTCCTTTATGATGCTTATGTTTATTGACAATGAACGCAAAAGGACACGATATGCCCATTTTAAGGTCTGCAACAAATCTAAACAACTTTTTCTGTTCTCAAGTAATTATATCAAGGAGCAATACAATCTTGGTTACGATTTATACATCTTTTTAAAAAACGGGTATAGAAAATCTGGTCCTACCGTACCCCACAGATAGCTACCTCCCACCGCTTCTACCCCGGCCACGGCCCATTCCCATGCCGCGGCCCGCAACGCTTTCCCTCGGCGATCCGACCTGTTCAGACACATCTGCTTTGGCTGCGGGTGTTAACGCGCCGTTTTTCAACTTCTGCACGGCTTCTTGTACGGTTCCGCTGTTTCCCAGATAGACGTCAGTACCCGCTGCAGAAAGCGCTTTAACCGCATTGGGACCACAATTTCCCGTAATAACGGCCTTGGCGCCTTTGGAGACAACCAACTGGGCGGATTGGATGCCGGCACCGCCTCCCAAGGCAGCGCTTTGATTATCAAAGACCTTAAAACTCATATCGTCCGTCTCGACCATCAGAAAATATGCACATCTGCCAAACCGCGGATCGATGGGCGAATAAAGATCCTGACCGCTGGAACTAACAGCAACTTTCATTTTTGAGTTTCCCTTTGTTTGAAATGATTCGTAAGAATTGAGAAACGCCGGAAAATTTTTAACAACAACCAGCACACGCCTATCCTAGACAGCATTTTGTGTGCCAGATTGTGATAAAATGTTCAGATATCAATAACCTATTGAATTAGTGTAGAATATTTTGGAAGGAATGGTTCCTGGAAAGGTGTCGGCATAAGATATTGTTGCGTTTGTGCAATGCAAACCAATGCACAAACGCAAATGTGCAACAATTGTACATCATTTTTTTCTGGATCGGCCGTTCTGTTTTGGAATTTCAAGATTTAGACGCTTTATTCTACGCCAAAGTGTACTCGGATGGACTCCCATTTGCGCTGCAGCTGCTTTTCGGTTCCAGTCATTTTTCCTTAACGTTTCACGAATAAAATCTTTTTCCACGGCTTCCAGCGAAAACGCTTTTTCGCCGGTCTTGGGGGGGGCGGTTTTATTCCTGCGGTCTAAACTCTGAAGAAGATTCTCGGGAAGGTTTTCGATTTTGATGAGGCTATTTTTGCACACCACTGTGGCATATTCGATGATATTTTCCAGTTCACGCACATTCCCCGGAAAATTGTGGGCCATAAGAATGCTCATGGCTTCGGGGGATAGGCCATGGATTTCTTTTCCGCACAATTTATCATATTTATTGAGAAATCTATCGATCAGCAATGGAATGTCTTCTTTGCGCTTTCTCAAAGGGGGAAGAACGAGTTTGACGACATTAATCCGGTAATACAAATCATCCCGGAACAGACCTTTTTTAACCAGATCCTCCAGGTTTTTATTGGTGGCCGATACGATGCGGACGTTGGCTTTTTCGGATTTTGTGGAACCTAAGGGTTCATAGACTTTGTCCTGGAGTACACGCAGAAGCCGTACCTGGAGCAATTGCGATATGTCTCCGATTTCGTCCAGAAAGAGGGTCCCATTTTCAGCCAAAGCCACGCGTCCGGGCTTATCCCTTTTCGCATCTGTAAAGGCGCCCGCTTTATATCCGAAAAGTTCGGATTCTAAAAGCGTGTCGGGTAAAGCACCGCAGTTAACGGTGATCATCGGCCCTTTTTTACGGGGACTGAGGGAGTGGATGGCCTTGGCAAAGAGTTCCTTGCCGGTACCGCTTTCGCCTTCCAGGAGGATGGTGGCATCAGTTTCTGATATGAGCTCCATCATCCCGAATAGACGCTGCATATCTTTGTTTTTACTGATGATATCCAGAAATGAATACTGACTGGTGAGTTCCTTGCGCAGCTCTTCTATGTCACTTAAATCCCGGAAGGTTTCCACGCCGCCAACCACCGTTCCGTTTGCATCTTTCAACACCGCGGTGGAAATGCTTATGGGGATCCGTTCCCCGTTCGAATTAACAATAAAAATGGGTTGATTTACGATGGGCCGGCCCGATTCGATGGTCTGACGCAAAGAGCATCGCTGCTCACATATACTCGCCTTGAATACTTCCCAGCAATATCGACCGATTGCTTCATTTTTTCCGATACCGGTAATCTTTTCTGCAGCGCGGTTGTAAGAGGTGATCTTCCAGTCCTTATCGACGGTAAAAACACCGTCGGCAATACTGTCTATAATGATTTGGGTATAGTTCTCAATCTGTTGTTTCATAACATTTCCCTTGAATACGGCAAAAAGTTCGACGCCATCGGGCAATTTGCAGGAAAGATACGGCCGGTTGGCTCAAAATAATACCCATCTCAAATACGATTAAATATAATTAATTGAAAAAAATAAGAAAATCAAGATTGGATTGATTTTTTAAGACCTTTTGCTACAATACCACCTCTGGGAGTCACCACGGTTTGGAATCATCGTCGGGACCGATACAGTTAACCGGCAACAACTTCAACGGGCGGTTGCCGGTCCATAAACAACGATTAGAGACCTTTGAAAAATGGTCATTTTTGCCCGCCCAGTTAAATCCGTTTTTATTATTTAACCGGGGTTCAAGGAAAGCTAAAATTTTAACCACATGAATACATTCAGCATTTCGAGGATAAAGCTAAAGCTTCACTTCGTGCACAATTTGAGCCTGACCCCAGAGAAATAGGCTGCGCATTTCACGGGGCAGGCGCAGAAATTGGGCAAAAAGGGGCGTTTTGCAAAAGTCTCGATTAAGGATGGGAATGATGGTCGATAATTACGCAAAAATTGTTCAGGACAATCTTGAAAGACTTTATGGAAATCTCTCCAATGATCTATCCCGGGCTTTACCCGCCCAACAGGATGGAAAAAACTTTTTGTTCGAAGCGTTTGGGGAAAGTTGTGAGATACGTCCCGAGGGAATCTTTCTGGGCCAGGTCCGGCAAACCGGCGTCGTCGGAATTCTGATCTCCCTGTATGCCCTCAATGCCAAACCCGAAACCTGTTTGACAACGCCCCTAAAATCTTTCAAGGAGTTACCCAACAGCATGCCCTATGCCGGGGCTTTTGTGACCCACACCCAACAAATCCTGGTGCACCATGTTGAAGACATCGAAAAATCCCGTGGACGGATTATGGAAAAACTCAACGGAAACAACGCGCCGGCGGGTGTGGAAGGAGATTTTTCCTTTGTGGTGTATCCCCTACCGAAAATAGCCCTATGCTATATCTTCTATGAAGCCGATGACGATTTTCCCCCTTCCGCCACCTGTCTTTTTTCAAACAACGCCCTTTCGTTTTTACCCATAGATGCTCTTGCAGACGTGGGGGAATATACCTCAAAAAAGATCCTCCATCTCGTCCAAGAGAAATAATGGATATGAATCGGACATTCCGGGGACCTGCGTCGAATGGCGTTATCCTTTGCAGAAAGCTTGGCGTGATGGCGTGGTGGAGTAATGGGGACATAACAATTTCCAATACCCCAATACTCCAGGAAATTCATATGATTATATCTTAAGGTCAATACCCGTTGGGTTGGACAATGATGAGACTGCCAATTGATCTTCCGGAAGGGAGGCATCCGGGACAATTTTGAGGGATTGAATGTGAAATCGTTTTTGAAGGGCGTCGACGTTCTTGTTTTTTAAACCCCTCATTTTAGATATGCTCCGTGGATGAACTTTTATGGTCACTGTATCCCCAAAGGCGCTTCGTTTTTCCATAACGTCTGCGGCCATATCCATAAAGATTTCAGAGTGGACCATATGCCCGAAGGCCGGATGATAGGGCCCGGACAATAGGGTGGCCCCTTTTTCGAGATCCTCAGATGCCTGAAGGCCCATACGAATGACCGGAATCGCCTTATTTTTGTAATAAAGGTAAAGATCTTTTACGTGGGCGACACATCGTTCAAGGGACCAGGGGGTATATTTTCCTTGGGAATACCAACGTCCAAGGCGGCTGTTTTCAAGAACCACCGTGGGATAAATCCTGACAAAATCAGGAACGAGTTCTGCAATCCTTTGGGCGGTATAAAAGGATCCGGTTTCATCATCGCCCGGCAGTCCCACCATGGTCTGCAGACCGACGGTATAACCTCGCTCCTTCAACAGCCTCACCGCCGTTACCGTATCTTCGGCAGTATGCCCCCGTTTTGCCATGGCCAGCACCCGATCATCCATAGACTGGACACCGATTTCAACGGTGGAAACCGGATAGTCTGATATAATTTCAAGATGTTCTCGGTCAATGGTATCCGGTCGGGTGGAAAAACGAATGCTGTCAACGCGCCCGTTTTTTACGAATTTCATCGTGTGACCAAGAAGGCGCCGGATGGTTTCTTTCTTTAGCCCCAGGAAATTCCCGCCGTAGAACGCCACTTGAGCCGACCGTCGATGCGGCCGTTTATATTCGAGAAATTCATCGATGAGAAGGTCCACTGTCTCAGAAGAAACAATGTTCTGTTTTACGCCGGTAATGGCGGTTTGGTTGCAGAAGACGCATTGATGGGGACACCCGGCATGGGGCAAGAAAATAGGAATGATAAAAGGGCGACGATTGGAGATTCGATCAAGCATCAGACTGAAACCCTAATTGAGCGAAAGCCGAGGATGCCCCAGATTCGAGACATCAAGGGTGAAGCCGTAGTCATCTACTGCGAACCCATGATAACGAAGAAGGTGGGGTGTCATCGACTTTCCCAACAGGTAAACAAAACGGGATTTTTTCTAAACAATACCCCTCATTTATATAAGCGTTGTAAAAATACATTTGAACTTCCAAAATGATTGGGAAATTAAACACATTAAATATTTTCCCATTTTGTTTACGATCATTTAGGGTGCAAAATTTCAAGGCCTTTTCTGGCCGCATCCTGCTCAGCCTCCTTCTTGCTTTTTCCAACGCCTTTTGTCTGGATCTCTCCGGCGTTCAGTTGCACATGAAAGGTTTTGTCATGATCCGGACCGCTTTCATGGACAACGGTGTAACGGGGTATTTTTTGGTACTTCAATTGGACAAGTTCTTGAATCTGGCTTTTATAATCGTGATTGGCACTCGGCTTAGCGACGGAATCCATCAAAGATGAGAAGGCGACGTCTATGATTCTAAATACAGCATCAAATCCACCATCCAAATAGACTGCAGCAATGACAGCTTCATAGGTGTTTGCCAGTATCGATTTTTTTTCCCAGCCTTGTGACTGGATTTCACCCTTGCCCAGTTGTATATGAGAACCAAGGTCCATTTTGCGGGCAATCGATGCAAGCTGGGATTCATTGACCAGATTGGCGCGCATCCGAGACAAATCCCCTTCTTTTAGGTCCGGATAACGCTGCATGAGGATGTGCCCGACAACGAGATTTAAAACAGCATCTCCCAGAAACTCAAGACGTTCATTATCCTGAATATCCATTTCCGGGTGTTCATTGACAAATGAGCTGTGTCTTAGAGACTCCACAAGGAGATCGACATTCTTAAATTCATACATAAGTTTACGTCGGAATTCAGAAAGATTTGTCTGTGTCATATAGCGTCCTGCCTCTACGGTTAACCCCTAATAGAGGGAAAGTCGAGGATGCGCCGGATTCAAGGTGTCAAGGGTGAAGTGGTATGCTGCTTCGAACCCCCGACAACCCAGGAGATGGCGTGTCATCGGCTTTTCCGAAGGGGCAAACAAAATTGAGATTTTCTGAAAAAATACAATTCAATGACTGTGATGAGATAAAAAATTAAGGAATGCATTAAGTATCAAATGATTTTAATGCATTAAAAACCTTTCAATTTTATTTGCGCGGGTTTAGGGCTGAAATTAGTTTCTCATATAATTCATACGGTACCGAAAAATTTCCTCTACCGGATCCCATCTTTATCTCGGGTTTTACATCCCCGTGAAAATCCGTCCCCCCCGTAATCAACAAATTATAGCGATTTGCGATCCGGGTATAATAGTCAATGAGATCCGCCGTGTGTTCCGGAAAATAGACTTCTATGCCTTTCAGCCCCATTTCCGTTAAAACTTCAATCAGACCGTCAAAGATCTTTTCATCGTTCATGTTCAGAAGAAAGGGGTGGGCCAGAACAGGAATCCCTCCGGCATTCAGTATGGTCTGGATTGTTCGCTCACAATCAAAACGGAATCTGTCGACATATGCCGGTTTACCTTTTCCCAAATATTTATCAAATGCTTCATCAATCGATGGAACAAAGCCTTTTTTTACCATAAGTTGTGCAATATGGGGTCTTCCAAGCTGACAGTCTCCGGTTAAATTTTGGACCTCGTTTAAGGTAAGTTCGATCCCCATTTTGGAAAGCAGCTCGAGAATCCGGGGGTTTCTTTTCTTCCTGGACGCTTTCAGTAGGGAAAGGGAACGGTTAAGGACAGGGTCATCGATATCAAAAGCATAGCCTAAAATATGGAAGCTTCCCGGGCAGAAAAACGACGGCGGTGGGGTGGCACTTATTTCAATACCGGTCAAAAATTTTATCGATGGGGGAATGCCATACGCGAGGGCTTCTTTTGAACCGTCTATGGTATCGTGATCTGTAATCGCTATCGCCCCGAGATTCAGGTTTTGAGCCATATGGAGCAGCTCCGGGGGTGACAGGGTTCCATCGGAAGCGGTTGAATGAATATGAAGATCGATTCTCACATGCGTATTATAATCCAAGGGCTTTTTCTGAAGCCTCTTCTTTGGTTTTGCAATCGATACACTGTGTCGTAACCGGCCTGGCTTTAAGACGTTTGATGGAAATATTTTCACCGCACTCTTCGCAAAAGCCAAACGTACCTTTTTCGATACGATTTAAAGCATTTCTGATCTTTTTAATCAGTTTGTTCTCTCTGTCCCTTATGCGAAGCATAAAATTCCGTTCCGACTCGAGGGAAGCACGGTCTGTGGGGTCCGGAAAATTTTCTTTGGGCTGTGTCATGCCTGAAACCGTATCGTCTGCATGACTTAAGAGTTCTTCTAACCGATTGTTCAGGAATTCTTTAAAATATTCAATATCTTTCTTTTTCATGGTAGAACCTTTGGAATCTCATTAATAACCTGTTTTTATAAAACTCTATCGATACACCAATGAAATTTCGATGTAAAGAAGAAAATTGATGTTTTTTTAACCTTAACCGAGCGAAAGTCGAGGCTGCCCCAGCTTCAAGGCGTCCAAGGGTGAAGCTGCAGTCTGCTGCCGCGAACTCTTGGCAACGCGGAAGATGGGGTGGCATCGGCTTTCCCAACGGGCAAACAAAATGGAGAGATAGTTCTTAAAATTATATCTCATCGATAGAAGATATATGAAAATTGTAACAAAAAATATAAGTTAATTAAATTAAATAGTCAAATCAGATATCCATTTCGTTTACGATCAATTAAGGTTTAAAACAACTCACGTCGTTTCATTCAAGAATCGGTCCAGACTCTTCATACTGTTTATATTATAGATTTTACGCGGATAATCCTTGGGCAAGATCTTTTTTAATAAACCGGCAAGAACCCGCCCCGGACCGACCTCGACAAAATTTTCAATGTTTTCCGCCATGAGTCTGCACATAGAGTCGTACCACTTGACCGGGCTGCAAAACTGACGGGCCATGATCGATTTAATTTCTTCAGTATCACTTTCAACGTCGGCGGTGACATTAAACACCATGGGTTTTTCGGGTGTATTAAACCGCACAGACTCGATAACGTCCCTGAATTCGTCTTGGGCGCCCTGTATCAACTCACTGTGCCATGCACCGCTCACCTTCAACGGTATGGCCTTGGCGCCCTGTGCGGCGGCCAGATCGGAAACCCTGTTCACCGGTTCAGGCGCGCCGGTGATCACGATCTGAAGTTCAGCGTTGTGATTCGCAACGGCAACAACGCCGTCCTTCCGAACCTCTGCAACGAGTTCCTCTACGGTATTTATGGGAAGCCCGATAATTGCATGCATGGCGCCTTTGTTTCTGGTGGCTTCCCGATGCATCAGTTCACCTCTTTTAAAAACCAGTCTAAAGGTGTCTTCCCGGGAAACAATGCCCGATGCGCACAGGGCGCTGTATTCACCGAGACTGTGGCCTGCAGAGATGGCGGGCTCAAGCCCTGCTTTCTCCATGGCCGTAAAACAGGCCAGGTTAACCACGGTAATTGCGGGCTGGAGATTTACGGTTTCGGTAAGATCCTCAAGAGGGCCTTTAAAGCAGAGTTTTGATATATTTATTCTGGAAATCTCCTCCATCATATCAAAAAGTTCTTTAACAACATCAAATTCCTGATAAAAATCGAGGCCCATTCCAACAGTCTGTGAACCCTGGCCTGGAAAAAGGTATGCTGTTTTTTTCAAAGCGCCCTCCTTTCACTCATCAAGTTTAAACAGTTTTCGGGTGACGTCGAGATAGACGGATTTGTTTTGATGGTGCCCGTTGCTTTTTAACAGCAACGTGGGATCGTGAAGTATTTTATTGATCATTGCGTTCGTCATTCTGCTGATGGCCTTGCGATCGTCATCTGAGAAATGCTTTTGTGTCTGCAGTGTCTTTTTTATTTCTCCTTTTGCAATGTCCTCCATTTTGTTTCTCAATTCGACAATGGTCGGTATCACATCCAGGCTTTCGAACCACTGCCGGAAACTGATCACCGCCTCGTCAACGATTCTCTCTCCTTTGATCGCTTCCCGGTTTCGATCTTCAATGTTTTCATCGATGATTCCTTTTAAGTCATCGATATCATAAACATAGGAATTGGTGAGCCGGTTTATTTCCGGATCGATATCACGTGGGACGGCGATATCGATAAAAAAAAGGGGGCGATTGCGGCGGCGGCGAATAATCCCTTTGACCTGACCCCGTGTAACCACGTAATCGGGCGAGCCGGTTGAGCTGATAATAATGTCCGCGTGTTCTAAAAAGCCGGTAATCTCCTCGAACCGGATCGCCTGCCCGTTGAATCTCTTGGCAAGCTCAACTCCGTTTTTGAAAGTTCTGTTGGCAACCAGAATATCCCCGGCCCTGTTTCGAATCAGGTGTTCCACTGCCAGTTCGGCCATTTCACCGGCGCCGATCAGGAGCACCTTTTTCCCTTCAAAAGTGCCGAATATTTTACGGCCCAGCTCAATGGCCGCATAACTTATGGATACCGCATGGTCTCCAATTCCGGTCTCATTCCGAACGCGTTTTGCCACAAAAAAGGTTCGATGGAGCAATTTGTTCAACAGAACACCGGAGGTCTTCTTTAAGGTGGCGATTTGATACGCCGCTTTTATCTGGCCCAGAATCTGAGGCTCTCCCACCACCATAGAATCTAAACTGGATGCAACTCTGAAGACATGCCGGACCGCATCATCCCCCTCATGGATGTAAAGGGATTTTTCAAATTCGGAAACCGGCAGGTCCTTAAATTCGGAAAAAAAGACTTTAACGGTATCCGCGGCATTGGATGTATCACGGGTGGCCATGAGAACTTCTACACGGTTACAGGTTGAAATAAGCATTGCCTCGCTGATAGCCGGAGATTCCCGAAAAACTTTCAGAGCAGCGGAAGTCTCGTCTTCTGAAAAGGCGAGGCACTCCCTCAGCGTCACCGGCGCTGTTTTATGATTCAATCCCATTAATACGATATCTAACATATTTCTTAACGTACGCCCTTACCCTAATTGAGCGAAAGTCGAGGATGCCCCAGCTTCAAGGCGTCCAAGGGTGAAGCTGTAGTATGCTACCGCGAACCCTTGGCAACGCTGAAGCTGGGGTGGCTTCGGCTTTCCCAATGGGAAAACAAAATGGAGAGTTTGCTCTTAAAAATATTTCATTGATAGAAGATATATGGAATTTTGAACAAACACCCAAAAACCAATCATTTTAAATAATTATTTCAGTTTTTCATTTTGTTTACGATCAATTAGGGTTTTATAATTCTGTTTAAAGTTTGGTAAATTCTCCGTGATGCCCCTGCAAAAGAAAGTTGACGCCCAGGAAAGTAAATAGAATAATCGCAAAACCGATGATGGCCATAATGGCCGCTCGGCGTCCCCGCCATCCAACGGTAAGACGCTGATGGAGCAGGGCTGCATACAACAGCCAGGTAATGCCGGACCAGATTTCTTTGGGGTCCCAGCTCCAGAACCTGCCCCAGACCGCTTTGGCATATACAAAACCGGTAATTAACCCAAAAGTGAGCATGGCAAAACCGGTAAGGATGCATGCATATCCGGTTGTGTCGAGCAGTTCCAGAGATGGAAGACGCCTGAAAAAGAAACCATGTTTTTTTGATTTTATCGCATGCTCCTGGAGAAGATATAAAAGCCCGACACCGCATGCCAGTGCAAATGAGGCCTCTCCGATAAATACGGCGACCACATGGACCACAAGCCACAGGTTGTTTAGAATATTGTTCATCTGGCCGGGGGCATTGGGAAACTTGGCTGCAATGACCATTACAAAAGACACCAGAGGCGCGGCATACACCCCCAGAATCTTCAGCTGAAACCTGTATTGGAAGACCAGAAAAACACCGGCAACCGTCCAGCCCGCTATAGAGAGAACTTCGTGGAGATTATTGACCGGAAAATGTCCGGATTGAATAAGCCGGTAACCGATTCCCGCCGTATGGCAGCAGAAACCGGCAACCAGCAAATAAAAACCGGTCTGCTGGAAGACATTTTTCTGCAGGAAAAGATACGCAAAATATCCTATGGTGCTCAACAGGTAAAATATAATGACAATAAAAATAAAAATTTCCACGGATGTCGTCCTTTGCGAGTTTACCCCAACGTTCCGTTAACAGCAGGACTGGAATTTAAAAAAAGTTCACATTATTAATTGGCCATTTATGGATGAAACCCCATTAATGATTCGAACGCATACCCTTCACCAAAAATTTCAAAAAGTAGGGAATTCATCGCAATGATATTGCGATCTTTTATCATTTCAATGAGCTTTCTTTCGATCAGCTGTTCGAAAAGATGCTTGTGGGCCTCGGGTTCGTGATCTTCACTTAAGAGTTTTTTACGGATTTCACCCATAAGTTTGAGAAAATCGGCATACTCGGTTCCAAATTCTTTTTCAAGATCTTTGCGCAGTTTTTTTGCAAAGGCAGGGCTCTTCCCGGAAGTCGATATGGCGATGGTCAAATCTCCCCTGTTAACAATGGCCGGGAGGATGAAATCGCACGCTTCAGGATGGTCGGCAATATTGCACAGTACACCCAGATGCTGGGCCTCGGCGTATATTTGCCGGTTTATTTCCGAGTTGTCTGTTGCACCCATAACAAGGAACTTGCCATGAAGATCCGAAGTCTTAAAGGGTCGTCTTTCAAGTCTTATTTTGCCATTGCCTGAAAGTTCCTGCAGTTTTCCAGTGGCTTCGATGCTGACAACAGAGACCGTCGCGCCACATTCCAACAGCATCATCACCTTTCGGGTGCCCACAGAACCACCGCCGACCACCAGACAATCTCGGTTCTGTATATCGAGGGATATTGGATAATATTTCATAATTCAGGATACCGGTTTCGGAATACATGATAGCGGGAAAAAGGTACGGGATTTGGCGAAAAGCGCCATGGCCCGATAAAAAGAATCCCGTTCCTGGATCCTGCACCTTGCATTTTCTTTTTATTTCAATTTGGCATGTTAAATTCAGATTTCTATAGTCATCAGGTCCTCTGCCAGAAGCAGCGGACCGTCATAGGTTTTACGACATTGTTTCTCTATGTCCACACGGTCGCATTCAGGATAAAAATGCGTCAGAAGCAGATTGCGAACATTCGCCCGGGTTGCAATCTCACCGGCCAGAGACGGCGTCAGGTGCCCTTTGGCCTTCAATTCATCGGGGAGTGCCGATTCACAAATTAGAAGATCTGCGGCCTTGGAAAGTGTAACCAAATTGTCGGAAAAATCTGTATCACCGGAATAGACCACTGATTTTCCGCCGGAACCGGTTATTTTGTATGCAATGCTTTCTTCGTTGTGATCAACGGGGAGTGATTCCACCTGAAAATCACCGAACCTTTCTATGTCACGGGCGGTATTGTCGAGTTCAACAATGTTTATAAAGCCCGGAGCAAGTTCCATCCAAGAACCGTAAACATTTTTCAGGTTGCCATAGAATTCTGCAAATCCCCTCCCCGCCACCAACGTCAGTGGAATTTTACGACGGTTTCCGTCCGGATATTTGTTGGAAAACAGAAACGGGACCAGTTCACCGGTATGATCCGGATGGAAATGGCTGTAAAAAATAAAGGAGACATCGAAAATATCAAACCCGGCTTCGAGAAGCCTTCGCATGGTGCCGGCTCCCGAGTCGAACAGCAGCAAATTTTCATTTATTTTCATCAGCATCGAGCAGGAACTTCGCCGGAGTGAAGGGACACAGGTTCCTGAACCGAGAATGGTAACCGTCATTTCAACCGGATCACAGGTCATTTTTTCCCCGCTCTCTTTTCAATTTTATGGATCATCCACCTTAATAGTTTTTTATTATCATCAGGGTCCACAACCTCTTTGAGCTCGGCAAGGGGAATTTCAGCACGCGCCATACTTTTATGGCCGCCGGCGGAACCGACGGCACCAAAACTTTGGTGGGCGACCTTTCCCGCATCCTTGCGAAGCCCGTCGTTTCTCAAGATCAGGATCAGTTTCTTATTAAATACACCCGAAACAATGCTCCAGTTCACCGTACTCACTTTCATAAAAAAATCTGCAACGAGGACACAGACATCCGGATTTACCACCGCACCGAGATGGGCAAACATACGTCCTTTTCGAACACGCCGATTGGCAATGGCGATTTCGAAATATTTTAAAAAATCGGGCCTCAATTCCGATCGATCGATCTTGTTGACGAGGTGGAGGTTGGCATGACGGTAAAGAAACTGAAATGCCCTGACATCTTCAATTAAGGTCTGGCGTACAAAATTGTCGGTATCCGTCTTAATGGCATAAAAGAGACCGGTGGCAAGCTTGGTGGAAGGCTTAATTTTCGCAGCCCTTAAATATTCGGTCATTATACTGGCCGTAGCGCCGTATTTAGATCGGATATCCACAAACGGCGCCTGGACCCCCGTATCCGGATGATGATCCACAATTACATCCGGCGGGAAATTCTTAAATGTTTCATGATGGTCCGGCTGAGAATCGACAACGACAAACCGGGAGAAGCGATCTCGGACAACATCTTTAATTGGGACGATATCGACGCCCAAGAGCCGGATCATGGCGATATTGTCCGGTCGTTTAATGATGTTGAAATTAGAGATGGTGACACTGGATACTTTGCGCCAAAGCAGTCTTTTAACCGCCATTGCGCTGGCAATGGCATCCGGATCGGCATTGATAACAATGAGAACATTGTCATCGCCCACAAACTGGTCATAAAAGCGGCGCAATTTCTGTGTATTCGATATTGCCATATGTCGATTCCCCCATAGGATACTGAAGCAGTTAGAATATATTACAAAATAAGTTTATGCAATAATACATTTTTCTTTTTGAAAATAGAAAAAGTGCACAACAAATTTTACATATGTGCTTGACAGTATAGAATATTATCTGCTATCAGACTAACGGTTTAAATTGAGCACAACCTGTTCATCGGAGGAAAAATTTAACAAATCAATCAGTTATGATGGGACAGGATGCGCTGTAAAAATGCCTTTTAATTATAAGAAAAATCGGCCGTGGATTGAAAACCTTTCCATAATTACACAACTCGGCCTGACCATGGTCGGTTGTATTTTTTTTTGTTTTTTTATCGGCCGCTACCTCGATAAATTTTTAGGGACCAAAGGAATATTTGTCGCCATTTTTACGGTTCTGGGGGTTATCGGCGGAGGGATCGTCGTTTATCGCCAGATCTTAGAAGTTACTGAAATAAAGGAAAAAGATAATAATTCCGACAATGGATTCGCTTAGGGAAACACAAAAAAAATATTGTTCCAAGGCCATTATCGGAGCCATCTTTGTTGGCTTTTTCTTTATTCTGGCCGGCCAGAAACCTGTGGGCAAAGGTCTGATTCTCGGAACGGTTTTCAGTATTGTCAATTTCATTATAATGGGCGAAATGATTCCATTTCGAATCGGCCAATCTAAAAATAAAACCTTCTTTTTTTCCCTCATTTCCATATTTTCGAGATATATCCTTTTGGCGGTGCCGTTGATCATCGCCATTAAATTCGATCAATACAACCTCATTTCCGTAGTTTTCGGAATTTTTATGGTCCAACTGTTTATTCTGGCGGACCATCTTTTAAGATTAATAACCTCTATTCGGAGAAAACAGGTCTAGGCGTAATATGGAAGATCTCGGTAAAATACATCAACTTATCATTCCGTTTTTTGGGCACGATATCACCTTGAACGTTGAAGTCATTGTGATGACCTGGATCGTCTTCTTTGCACTCCTTTGCTTTGGATTTTTTGCAACCAAAAAAAAGAGTCGGCTTCCCGGGCCGTTGCAGGTCGTCGGAGAACTTTTTGTTGAACATCTGTATGCCCTGACCGAAGATGCGCTGGGAAAGGAGCTTTCCAAGACTTACGCACCGCTGATATGTGCCCTGTTCATGTTTCTGCTGCTTTCCAACTGGCTGGGCATCATTCCCCACCTTGAAGAACCGACCAAGGACCTTAATACGCCGTTAAGTCTTGGACTCATGGGATTCTTTATTGCACATTATGCAGGGATTAAGGCAAAGGGGTTAAAAACTTATCTAAAAGATTACTGCGAACCGATGTTCATCATGGCGCCGTTGAATATCATCGGAGAGCTTGCCAAAGTAATTTCCATTTCTTTTCGTCTTTTTGGCAACATTATGGGCGGCGCGATTATCATACTGGTGGTTTCCTATCTGACTTACAGCATTATTACGCCACCTTTTTTGAATGCTTTTTTCGGGATGTTCGTCGGAACGATTCAGGCGTTTGTATTTACCATGTTGACGGTGGTATATATTGCGGTTCAGGTAAATTAATTTATGGCATACGACATTCAAACTTGGATTAAGGTAGCTGCCTTCACCGGAGGCGGTATGGCCATGGGATTCGGCGCCATTGGAGCAGCTATTGGTGAGGGATTTACAGCAGCAAGTGCCAACGAGGCCATCGGCCGCAACCCCAAATTATCCGGCGATATTTTCAAATCCATGCTGGTTGGGCAGGCCATTGCCGAGTCTGCTTCAATTTTTGCCCTGGTCATCGCAATGATGTTGCTGTTTACCAATTTCCCGGCCCATACGCTGACGCCGTATGTACTGATAGCGGCGGGCTTGTGCATGGGATTCGGAGCCATCGGATCCGGTGTGGGATCGGGGTTTCCTGCAGGAGCAGCCTGTAAAGGCATGGCCCGGCAGCCGGAAGTCACCGGGCGTTTAACGACAAATATGCTCATCGGTTCGGCGGTATGTCAGACGCCGGCCATCTTTTCACTGGTGGTATCCTTCATTCTGTTATTTACAGATTTTTCCGTGCGTCCGGTGTCGCCCACCTGGGCCGCTATTTTGGGTGCCGGAATTTCGTCGGGTTTAGGCGCCATCGGCTCCGGTCTGGGTGGCGGTCTTGTGGCAGAAGCCAGTTGTGATGGCGTTGCCAGACAGCCCTTAACCGCTACACCGGTGACAAATGTCATGCTGCTGGGTCAGGCGGTTACCCAGACAACGGCCATCTATGCACTTTTGGTCAGCTTTATTCTGATGTTCAAGTCATTCCCGACAACCGATCTGCTTGCACCGCCCATGGCGTTGCTTGCATCGGGTCTGTGTATGGGCATCGGCGCCATCGGTCCTGCAATCGGAGAAGGTTTTGCCGGCCGCAGTGCCGTGGCATGGATCGCGCGGAATCAAGAACATATTGCAGATCTAACAAGACTGATGCTGGTAGGCCAGGCGGTTGCAGAATCCACAGGGATCTATTCGCTGGTCGTCGCCCTGGTCTTGATCTTTGTTGTATAATTGTGATTGATCTCAAATTAAATATAAAATCCAAAAAAAGCGTTTAGGAGGGACAAAATGGCAATTGAAGGTGCAGATATTGTAAAAGCAGCCGCATTTCTCGGTGCAGGAATTTCAATGGGGGTTGGCGCCATCGGACCGGGCGTCGGCGAAGGAATGGCTGCAGCAAAGGCGTGTGAAGCAATCGGAAAAAATCCCAAAGAAGCGGGACTGCTGACCCGAACCATGCTGGTGGGCCAGGCGGTATCCGAATCCACCGGAATTTATTCGCTGGTTATTGCACTACTGCTTTTATTCGTTGTTTGATTCCTAATATTTATATTTTTTAAGAAAACAGCTTATGCAAATTATTAGCAACATTGCCCTAATCAGTATCAATGAGACGTTACTTGTTCAACTGCTCTCTTTTCTGATCTTTCTGTTTATCATCAACCGCATCATGTTTCGCCCGTTACAAAATGTCAGAAGTGAACGGGCGAATTATATGGACACGATAAAAATGGATACCCGGGATGCGGCAAAAGAGCTTGAAACCCTGACCAACCAACTGAAGGTAAAGGAATCGACGGTGAGAACTCAAGCCCTTGGGTTAAAGCAGGAGATCGAAGAATCCGGAAGCATGCAGGCCGCTGAAATCTTTGCTTCTGCCAGAGAACAAATTGAAACCCTAAAAGAAACGGCCGAAGCGGAAGTTGAGGCACAGATTTCCGAAGCAAGAAAACATCTCCAAAAGGAATCTGAAACGCTGGCCGTAAATATCATGGAAAAGCTGTTGGAACGGAGACTGGCTTCATGAAATGTATGAGTAAAATCGTCAGGGCATTCTGTTGTTTCATGGCAGTCGTCTTGAGCCTACATTTTTTGGGCCATGACGCATTTGCAGCTGAAAAATCGAGCAACTGGCGGCCGATATATGATCTGATTCTGCGGTACATCAATTTCGGGATTATCGTCTTTCTCATCATTAAATACGGTAAAACTCCGATAATGAACTTCCTTCGGGGCCAAAAAGAAAAGCTGGCCAAAGAAATCAAACGGCTTGAAGATGAAAAAGAAGATGTCGCTTCACAAGTCAAAGAGATCATCAAAACCATCGATGAAAGTGAAGAACGTTTTGAAGAACTTAAAGAACGAATCGTTCGCCAGGGGGAGAAAAAGAAAGCCGAGATTATTCAAACCGCTCAAGCCCAAAGCAAATCGATGATCGTGGATTCAAAGCGAAGGATCGAATCCTATTTTCTACAGGCTAAAAATGAGTTCAGAGCGGAACTGATTGACACAGCCGTCGATTTGGCATTGGAAAGGTTCCCCAAAGAGATGACCCCCGAAGACAATGAAAAATTCACCCGTGAGTTCCTGACCAGTTCTGCAGCAGAATAATATAAGTTCAACGTCATTTAAAACGCCCGGTTCTCAATGAGCCGGGCTTTTTTTTTGGAAGAAGGCCGGCTTTAACCCCTAATTGAGCGAAAGTTTAGGGTGAAGTTGTTTTTTCGTTGACCCGGATGGTTCGGAAAAAGAAAAGGCAGACTCATGAGGACTCTGCCCTTTCAACCCAAGGAGGAATTGTGATGATTTATCTTTGTGCCGCTATTTGTAAATGCAAAAATCGTGCAAGGTTAACCTTCTTTTTAAAAAAATGAGTTTGGTTAAATTTCAATTGGTTACATTCAGTTGACAAATTTCACACCCAAAGAAATTGACAAAATTTGGCCAAAATAGTGCCATTCTTTGACAAATTTGACGTGGACGGGGGGTCAAAATTGATTCGAAGTTGTAATTTTATCCGCCGCTGGCGTGAGTTAGCACATCGAGCTTAGCGCGTTATAAAAACCTCAAATCAACCCGTGTTTCAACACGCCACAACGTATCAGAGCGGTTTGAAGACCACGTTCTCCCCTTGGACATCGGCGATGAATTTTGCGCCTTCGGAAATATTTCCCTGAAGGATTTCCATGGACAGCGGATTTTCGATATATTTCTGGATGGCGCGCTTTAACGGGCGTGCACCGTATATGGGATCAAATCCTTTTTCAGCGAGAAATGCCCGAACATCCCCGGAGAGGACGAGTTCCATGTCCATTTCAGCAAGCCTTGCCCCCAGTTTTTGAATCTGGATATCCACGATTTTTCCAATCTGTTCCTGGCTGAGATTGTGAAAAATGATGGTCTCATCGATCCGGTTTAAAAATTCAGGTTTAAAATTTTCCCGAAGGGCTTCGGTAACCCGATCTTCCATTTCTTTGCGACTGGAGACCCCGAGCTCCTGAATCCACCGGCTGCCCACGTTCGACGTCATGATGATAATGGTATTTTTAAAATCCACCGTCCGTCCATGACCGTCGGTCATACGCCCGTCATCCAAGATTTGAAGCAGTACGTTGAACACCTCAGGGTGTGCTTTTTCGATTTCGTCAAACAGAACAACAGAATACGGCCGCCGCCGTACGGCCTCTGTAAGGTATCCCCCTTCTTCGTAACCCACATAACCGGGGGGTGCGCCGATCAGCCTTGAAACAGAGTGCTTTTCCATATATTCCGTCATGTCGATCCGGACCATGGCCTGGTCACTGTCAAAAATAAATTCCGCCAGGGCCTTTGCCAGTTCCGTTTTGCCGACACCGGTGGGTCCCATGAATATAAACGATCCGATGGGGCGGTTTGGATCCTGCAATCCTGAACGGGCCCGGCGAACGGCATTGGACACCGCGGATATGGCCTCATTCTGACCGACCACTCGAAGTCCCAGACGATCCTCCATATGGACCAGTTTTTCCCTTTCCCCTTCGAGCATTCTGCTCACAGGAATACCCGTCCATTTGGATACGACGTCTGCAATGTCTTCGGCATCCACCTCTTCTTTGAGCATTTTGCGATTTTTCTGCAACTGGGCGAGTTTCTCGTTGGCCCCTGCCAAACGGTTCTTGAGTTCTGCAGCTTTTCCGTATCGGATCTCCGCAACCTTTGCCAGATCTCCGTCTCTCTCGGCCTGCTGTTCTTCGATACCGAGCTGCTCTTGCTCCTCCTTGATGGTTCTTATGGTCTGGATGAAATCTTTTTCATTCTGCCAGTGGGCTTTCATTTCATGGATTTCATCGTTCATGTTGCCGATATCCGCCTCCAGCCTCGAAAGGCGCTCTTTGGATGCAGAATCAGATTCTTTTTTCAATGCTTCCCGTTCGATTTCAGCCTGGGTAATCTTCCGCTGGACTTCATCGATCTCCACCGGCATGCTGTCGATTTCGATTCTGAGCTTTGACGCACATTCATCGATGAGGTCGATGGCCTTATCCGGAAGAAAACGATCGGAAATATAGCGGTGGGAAAGGGTGGCTGCAGCAACGATGGCCGAATCCTTGATCCGTACACCGTGATGGACTTCGTACTTCTCCTTGAGACCCCGAAGAATCGAAATGGTATCTTCCACCGTCGGTTCGAGCACCATCACCGGCTGAAAACGTCTTTCCAGGGCTGCGTCCTTTTCGATGTATTTCCGGTATTCGTTCAATGTGGTGGCGCCCACGCACCGAAGGGTGCCCCTTGCAAGGGCCGGTTTCAGCATATTCGACGCATCCATGGCCCCTTCGCTGGCCCCTGCCCCCACAAGGGTGTGCAGTTCATCGATGAAAAGGATGACCTCTCCTTCTGCTTTTTCAACCTCTTTGAGGACGGCTTTCAGACGATCTTCAAATTCGCCCCGGTACTTGGCGCCGGCAATGAGTGCCCCCATATCCAGAGAAACCAGACGCCTGTTTTTAAGGGTTTCCGAAACATCACCCGCCACGATACGCTGTGCCAAGCCCTCCACAATAGCGGTTTTTCCGACACCGGGTTCGCCGATGAGAACCGGGTTGTTTTTGGTGCGCCTGGAGAGCACCTGGACAATTCGCCGGATCTCATCATCCCGGCCGATAATCGGGTCGAGTTTACCCAAACGGGCAAGGTCGGTAAGATTACGGCTGAACCTGTCCAGCGCCTGATACTTTTCTTCAGGGTTCGGATCCGTTATGCGCTGGCTGCCGCGAATATCCAGAAGAACCTTTAAAATCGATTCTTTTGAAATGCCATTTTCTTTAAGAATTCCGGCGGCTTCTCCCTGTTTTTCTTCAGATATGGCCAGAAAGATATGTTCGATGCTCACATACTGGTCTTTCATTTTGGCAGCTTCTGCAAATGCTGCATCAAGAATCCCTTTGGTCCGGGGAGATAGGTAAGCATCCCCCACAGCACTGCCGCTGACTTTGGGAATTCGGTCGATGGCCACGGCGAGCTCACGGGAAACATCATCCCCGGAAACCCCGAGTTTATTCAGCATGGACCGGGCAATTCCCTGGGGTTCATTCAGCATGGCCGAGAGCATGTGTTCCGGCTCGATCTGCTGGTGGTTATGCCCCGACGCCAGCGATTGAGCGCTTTGAATGAGTTCCTGTGATTTTATGGTCAATTTGTCAAAACGCATGGCTTCCTCCTCTGGAAGTTATTTTCAATCGATAAAAAAATAAACATTGACCATTTAATGTCAAACCATCTAAAAGGGTCACGCAATAAAAACAACATAATCATCTCCCGATTAGTTGTAGTTAATTTGGGTAAAATAAGTATGTCATCTCCAATTGAACAGGTGTGATCCCAGAGGATTCAAGGGTTCAAGGATTCAAGGGTTCGAGTGAAAATGCTAAAGAATTACAAAGAGTTGAAAGTCTGGCAAAAGTCATACGAACTCTGTTTAGAGATATATACAATAACAGCAAAATTCCCAAAGGAAGAAATATACGGTCTAACTTCACAAATAAGAAGATCTGTGGTGTCTATCCCTTCGAATACCTG
>JAQYVT010000088.1 GCA_030145345.1 Desulfobacterales bacterium | reverse complement strand
AATCTTCGACCAGAGGTAACAAAATGAAAACACTAAGAAATTTTGTCTGGTTTATCGCATTGTCGCTAATATTTGGCGGCGCTTCACTCCTGGTATTGGAAAAAGCCGCTGCTGACGGCTTGCGGGTCGACAAACGCGTAGACTCACGTCAGGATCGCCGAGGAGATCGTCGGGAGAACACTGCTGACGGCGTCGAAGACCGTCATGAGTTCAGGGAAGAGCGCCGTGACTGTGTCGGCGATGGGCCTGACTGCCGATCAGAGAATCGGCAGGACAAACGCGGGGATCGACACGAACGTACCGGCGACCGTATGCAAGATCGGGGCAATCGGCTTGACAAGCGGTTTTAATAAAGTTGTCAGGTGTTAGGAAAATGGAGGTTCCAGGTGTCAGGTGTCAGGTTTCAGAAAAGACACCGGTGTCAGGGTTAAACGCTCAAGAAGTTCCTATGATTGAAATAGAGGCGATCATTTTTTGATGTAATACTAAATCTTTACATTCTATCAGAAGTCATGTCCACCTGAAACCTGAAACCCGACACCTGTTGGAGCGAGGCGGAAATCCCGATTTATCGGGGAAACCTGAAAACCGGCGCAGCGGGGAACACTGACACCTGAATTATCGCAACCCCCCCCATTTTTAACCCTTTTAGGGGGAAGTAAAGAAAAGCAGAGTTTATTAGAATAGGTGAAATGGGTGGGCATTTGAAGATGGTTCATATTTCGAAACCAGAAAATTATGTAAGTGGGGTGACGACAATGTTAAAAAAAATCGTTCTATTGTTCGTATCGTTTTTTGTTATGTTCTTTTCTATATCAGTACCTTTAGAAGCCCAGGAAGAAAACTGGCAGTTCACCGCGGAACTCTACCTTTGGTACGCCTCGATGGGAGGAACTGCAACGCCCGGGAGTGACGTCGATATCGGGGCAGACGACCTCATTGATGCCCTGGATATGGGTTTTATGGGTACTCTCGGGGTGCGAAAGGGTAAGTGGTCGTTCATGGCGGACGTGATTTATCTGGACGTGGGGGATGATACCGACGTGGCGCCGGGTGTGAACTTAGATGTAGAGTTGAAAGGTTGGATCGTGACGCCGATCATCGGCTACAACGTTCTTGATACCGATAAGGCCATCATCGATGTCGTGGCCGGCGCGCGCTATTTTTCTTTAAGTTCTGACGTAACGATTACCGGCATTCCGAAGATTTCAGATAGTGGCAGTGTATGGGACGGCATTGTCGGTGTCAGGGGCGAGGTGAATCTGACGGAGAACTGGTATATTCCGTTTTACGGGGATATCGGCACCGGGGAATCGGACTTGACGTGGCAGCTTTTTGCCGGCGTTGGCTACAAATTCGAAAAATTCGATGTGATCGTGGCATATCGATATCTCGATTGGGACTTTGACGACAGTCCTGTGTTCGCCGATCTGAATATCAACGGTCCGTTGGCCGGTATCAAGATTCGATTCTAGCCCTCGTTTATCATGAAGAATTTATGAAACCTCCGCAGAATACCCCGCCATTTATGGGGGACAGGCATGGCCCTTCGAAGATCCCGCATCACGGGGGAAAACCAGGTTTTTAGGACGAAACAAATGGAGAAAACGCAACTGAAATAGATATTGGCGGCGGTCCTGTTCGCCGTATGTTTTTTGCTGCTGGCCGGATGCACCGGAATTGGTCCGGGGACCGTTAACCGTGATCGTTTTAATTATGTCAATGCCATTTCCAACGCTTGGAAGAAGCAGATGCTCCTCCGCTGATTCGAATTCACTGTGGTGCATCTGTTCCGGATCAGGCTTTCGTAACGGTCCAATACCGGGACAACTGGTTCTGGATCGATGATACGGATCTTGCCTCCAAACGCGTATTTTCATTTTTGATGATGCTGATGTCCCTCACCGAGACCGGCACAAAGACCGGGGCACCGATCGTTACGGTGCCGACCAACTGAAAGGTATGGTTAATCATCCGGCACAAAAACCAAAATCTATGGGCAGGGTCAGCGTCTGTTGCTTCTTTCTTAAGACGTTAACGCAAAATGCCCACCGATGCGGATGTGAAGGACGCCGAAAACAATATCGAAGGAACTGAACCGGGAACGTTTATCTCTCCTCATAGTCTATCTTTTGCCGCAGCGATCACCCAGAAATCCCTTGACCATTTTCACTCAATTAGGGTATCAATCTCTTTCTATGGGCTGGAACATTTTTTGTTTGACCGATAAAGATTTTTTATACCCGAGTCCAATTTTCCCCAAGCCGCTGTAAAATTGGTTGAGGCCATACCGTCAAGATGCCCATGATCGAATTCAAAAAAGGAGAATGACAAAATGTCGCGAATACCCCCGAGATCCCGAACCGAGTTGGAACAGGCCGAGGCTGCGTACAAAAAGAGACTTGAAACAGAAGAAAAACTGGGGAACAAGGAAGGCATGGCGTCTGCCTACGGCAACCTCGGTACGATTTATCTAACAGTGGATTATCTGGATCAAGCCGAAGAGATGTTCAAAAAGAGCTTGGAAATTTTAGAATCGCTGGATGATAAAGCGGGAATGGCATCAGACTATGGATATTTGGGCGCGATTTACCAGATGCGCAGCCATCTGGAACGAGCCGAAGACATGTACAAAAAATGCCTTGAAATCAATCAGGCGCTGAACCGTAAGGCGGGGATGGGGACGGCCTACGGAAAGCTCGGTGAAATCTACTATGAGCGTCGTGATTTGGATCAAGCCGAGGACATGTTCAACAAGAGCTTGGAAATAGAAGAAGTGCTTGATAACAAGGGCGCTGTGGCAACTGCCTGCGGCTTCTTGGGAGACATTTGCCGCATCCGAAACCAGTTTGACCAAGCCGAAGAAATGTATAAAAAAGGCTTGGCGCTTTTTGAAGCCATTGGATCCGAGCGTATGATAGAAATTATGCGAACAATGCTGACAAATCTAAAAAATAGGAAAGAATAGGTTTAACACCTTCCACACAGCCAACACCCTTCTGCCCCGTCACCGGTAAGGGTTCTTTATTGGGTTGTCAAAAACCTGGTCCTCAGGATCAGATTATAGATATTGGGCGATGCCTGCAAAAGCTGTAAACTTGAAAGTGACTAAAGTTTGAAGTGAACTAAAGTGAGCTAAAGCCTGCCCTGGTGCGACGCGTCATATGTATGTATGGCCCATGCATTATTTCAAACCTGACTTTTTTTAGTAGCGTATGGGTGATCGGTCTGGGCCAGGGTTAATGGTTGTGCCCTTGGCACGATTGGTTTAAGTAAAAAATGATTTGCGCTGAAAGCGCTTTCCTCAACTTTAGGCACTTTAGGCATTTTAGCTCACTTTAGGCATTCGATCTATGGAAAAACAATCCCCTTCCAAGGGTAACCTAAGCCAGAGCCTCTGGACCTGGAAATTTACTTCTGATGATATAACGCCGAAATAGTGTAAATCTGTCAAAAAAAGGACAAAATTTGTCAAATATTATCATGCGGTTGGGGTCCAGCAATTCTCACAATAAAGTTAACTATATGATATTTTAAGATTATTAAGTTTTTTAATTGGAATGTTAAACCTTGCACGATTTTTGCTTCACATAAGTTTAATCCATTGCCATTCTCGGGTGTGCGTGCATCTTTTCGGCCGGGTTTCTTCAAAATTTAAATAAAACGAGAAGATACGCCCCGGTGTTAACAACGGCATTTCGGGAGACGATGACTTTCGGCAGGGGCCTTGTGGGATTCTAAACTTTTCTCGACAATCTTTGGACAGGGTGATTCAGCTGAATCGCCTTTTTCGTTGCTACCCAGCTAAACGTCTTCTAAATTTCCATCCTGGATAATGGATCATCCCAGTACCCAGAAGGGGTAGAAACATGGCCTTTGCAGACAGAAGAAAATATCCGAGATTCAAAACAGACGACCCCATATCTTATGTTTGTATAGACGATAATGGCAGCCCGATAAAAGAAGGACAGGGAAGGGCGATAAATGTCAGTCAAGGGGGTATCCTCATAGAAACTGCCGATGCGTTTAAATGGCAAGATATTCTGCTGTTGACCGTCGATGTTAAAGGTAAATCTCTCGCTGCTAAAGGTCGGGTCGTTTATTCCAATACAGACGGTTCCGGACTGTATCAGACTGGAATCGAGTTCCTTGAAACCAAAGACGTTATTCTGGCCGATGAAATGACCATTGAACCTTGGAAGTGCCCTGAATGTGGTCAGAGAAACGATGGACTTTCAACCCATTGCATTCGATGTGGGTATACCGATGAAGCCTTTGTCCAGGTACAGAGAAAACTGGCTGTAGAAAGTATTGAGAAAACGCGAAAACAACGAAAAAAACTTATATTGTCCAATATATTTGCCAGCGTTGCCCTTATCGTCGTCGGCACGTTTTTGTATTTGATAGGGGTGTTGCCCCGGCTTGATTGAATTGAAAGCGGCAACACGGAAACGATGGTTATACAAAATAACACTGAAAGGCAAAGGTATGCAACCGGATAACAAAATTCATATCTGGCAAAATAACAAGGACCGTCGGGAGAAAGTTGTCGATGGGATCCTAATTAAGGAGTATGATCGAAGACAGCAAGATGATCCCAATTACACCGGCCCTGAAAGACGCAGTGGTGAGAATAGAAGACGCGCAAGACATGCGAAAACAATCCTGCTGGTTACAGACAATCCCGACGATGAACGGGTGGCTTTCGATGCATTCCAAAAAAATAATATTGTAAACGAACTGGTGGTTGCAAGAGATGGTGCTGAAGCACTGGGCTATTTGTTTGGTACCGGGGTCTATGCGGACCGTGACCGGAGCAAAATGCCCCACGTTATTCTGTTGGATTTGAATCTCCAAAAAATAGATAGTCTGGAAGTATTAAAAAATTTGCACGAGGATGAACGGACGAATCTGATTCCTGTGGTTGCCTTTGCGTCCACCGAGGATAATCGAGATCTAACGGATTGTTACCGGTTGGGCATCAATAGTTTTATACGTAAACCAGCGGACTCTGTGCAACTTGCGGAAATTATCGGTCAGCTGGATCGGTACTGGCTGGCCTTGAACGAGTCCCCGCCACCGGAGAAAGAGTTTAGGAACAAACCCATCCGCGTATTGATCGCCGAGGACTCTGAAGATGACGTCTTGCTGCTTGTCCGTCAATTGAAGAAAGACGGCTATAACCCGACGTATCATCAGGTCGAAACCGCTGAAGCCATGAGTAAAGCCTTCGAAAAAGCGACATGGGATGTTATCTTGTGTGACAATTCAATGCCCGGCTTCAGTCCGATCGATGCGTTGGGTATATACTCGGAGAAGCGGCTCGATGTACCATTCATCATTGTAACAGGTGCCATTGCGTATGAAGATGCAGTTGTGATTATGGACGCCGGCGCACACGATTACATATTGAAAAACGATCTTTCAGAACTTGCCCCTGCTATCGATCGTGCGTTGCGTAAAGTAAAGAATCTGCAAAAATAAAAGACCATTAGGGTATGAAAAAAACTTCATAGATCTGGCTGGTTTTACCTTAAAATCAAATACATTACACCAAATAAACCCTGCATTACGTCCTCGAATGATGATGTAACTACTTAATATCAAATACATTATTCTATATCAAAACGAAATGGCATGATATTTGCGTTTTTAGAATGTGTCAGGGTTCATGCAGCAAAGGTTTACCAGACCTTTCTGTTGGGATGGTTCCATAGGAACTCACAAATTGGTCCAATGGCGAAATGGATTCAGTTGAGTTGTCTTAATGTGCATTTGTCCATGGGACGATTTTGAAGAATCGAGAAGGATGTGGTGAAATCTTCCGTAAACAAAACGAGTTTTGGCTTCAGACCTTTGGTGGTTTCCGGATTTGGCACAGCAAGATTTTCTTATGACCTGCCGTGGGTCGTGAAGCCCTCCGCAAAGTATGTTTTCTTCCTTCACGGAAAGACTGTAGAAATGCAGGGTCCAAACGGCATACACCCTCGCTTCGGAATTTACGATTATTATGGTATTCTAAAATCCTTTGAAAATTCAGGCGTTACAGTGATCGGCGAGGTTCGGCCCAAGGGAATCAAATTAGATAAATATGCAAGAAAGATCGTACGGCAGATTCAGACCCTTCTGGCCTACGGCATACCCCCTGAGCAGATTACCGTGGTCGGATTTTCTAAAGGGAATGCCATCACCCTTTTGGTTTCGGCCAAGCTCATGAATCCTAACGTAAACTTTGTGGTGATGTCCGGTTGTAATCATAAAAGAACCCTTGTTCAAAGGCCCCATAAAAAACGTATCGGTCGGTCGGTTCAATCCATACAAGGGCGTTTTCTCTCAATCTACGATGAATCTGATCAGAAATGTGCTGCCTGTCGGAGAATCTTAAAAAATGTTTCAGACGATTCCACATTCAAGGAAATCAAGATAAACAACGGCTTGGGGCATGGTCTATTTTATCGTCCGAGAAGAGAGTGGCTTGAACCTGTGGTGGAATGGATCCATCAAAAACAACCGTCGTGGATTAAAAAACAGCGTATAACATCTCCGGTTCAATAAAAAGAAGCCTTGGGGGTAATCGTGTTTTTTGAATATATGAGATTGGTGAACATCCGTGGGGAATCCGGGCTCGCCTTTCCCGAGTCTTATCCAGTGGAGTTGATTACACGAATCGTTCTGATTCTCCTATCTGCAGTGGCCATGGTATTTATTGGTTATAAGATAAAAGGAGTATGGGGCGCAACCCTGGCGTTTTTACTTTGCGCACTGTGCTTTTTATACATAAACGGTCTCCTGCCCATTTGATCTTCAACAGCTTGCCCAGACACCTATACACCGGAGTGAAGCGGGGGAGCGCATCCCCTGAACAGGTACGCGTTATTTGGGCATTAATTTCCGATACGCTTCCTCTATTTCTTTAAAGCGTTTTTCTGCCAGTTCCCTGAACTCCTCTCCCAGATGGAATACCTTGTCCGGATGGTATTTGTTGACCAGTTTTCTGTAAGCGTTCTTTATTTCTTCAGGAGATGCATTCCTGGGGACATTCAATACCGTGTAGGGATCGTTTGAAGGACTTGGGCCCGGCCCATGGGCGTCTTTTTCTGAAAAGGCGTTGTTACCTTCGAAGGATTGACGGTGGTGATGATAAAAACTCCGGGCATTGGATTGTTTTTGGAGGAGATTTTTAACAAATCGCCACAAAAAAAACAGAAGGATTAAATCATCGAGCCAGCCCCACCCGACCAAAAAATCGGGAACAATGTCATAGGGGCTCAAAATATAAATTAACCCTAAAATGATCAGCAGATATTTCATTCTCAATGTTTTTGCCTGTTAATGACTTCTTTCATAAAAAAGCATACCACAAACCAGGAAAATTGTCAGGCCATCCTTAAAATTTCAAAGGACAAACCCATTGGGATAATTCACCTGGGAATAAATATTTTGCTCGCTGACGCGACCCATTTCGGATGTTGACGTCCCCTCAGCTAAAATTCAGATGCATTTTCCCTGAAAAGGGTGGGGTTATTTCACCCGAATTCGCTGCACGGCGATCAAGGAAATCATACTCAGAATTGCGCCGAATACAAAGGGAATGCGGTAATCGATGATCCACAGGAGTCCGCCGACCACCGGAAGCGCCACCGCTGCAATGTGATTGATGGTGAAACCCACCGCCATGCTCGGAGCGATATCTCTGGGATCTCCCACCTTTTGAAAGTAGGTGCGAATTGCAATGGCAAAATTAAAGAAAATGTGGTCGAGTATGTAAAGCCCCGCCACCAGTATTTTGGAATCTACGAAGGCATATGCCAGAAAAATAAATATGAGGCTGAAATATTCGCAAGAGAGCACCTTTCTTTCACCGAAACGGATGATAGATCTGCCGATAAGCGGACTGATGAAATAGTTTATCAGATTGTTGAGCACGAAAAGGACGGTCACCTCTTGAACCGTATAATGAAATTTTTTCACCAGCAAAAAGACAGCAAATGCGATGAAAATCTGGCGCCTGGCGCCGGCCATAAAGGTGAGGAAGTAAAAGAGCCAGTACCTTTTCCGAAAGATCATTTTTTTTCGCTGAGGAACGATGTTTCGGTCAACAGGATTTTGAAAAAAGCTCCAAATACCGGCTGCCATGATCATGCCGCCTAACAGCAGATAGATATGCGTGAAATTCAAAACAGGCGCAATAACAAAAATAATAAGACCGATCCCGATGTTGGATGCCGAGGCAAAAGCGCGCTGTTTGCCGAATACCCATGGCGATGTCGTTGTATCGAAGTATTGGAGCGTTAAGGATTGATTGACGGTTTCATAATAATGAAATCCGAAACTCATGACCAGGGTGGTAACAAGGAGCCCTGCAAAAGAAGGAAAAAGGCCTGTGGTCGCCACGCCGATCCCCAGAATGAGCGTTGACAGCGCTGCCAGGCGATGCTCTTTGATGATCATGATGATAAAAACCGCCAGCAGTGCCAGAAAGCCGGGAATTTCCCTCACGGATTGAATCATCCCCACGTGTTCACCGTTGAGACCGACAACGATGACTGCGAAATTGTCGAATAGGGTCCGCCATGCTTGCAGCCCGACTGCAGCGCTGATGGTCAGCACCATGAGATACCGATACATGGGGTTTTGTTTGGCGGTATTAATTGCGATATCCTGGGATCCCGCTTGTTTCATAAGAAGTCCGTTGTACGTGCATTGCCATCAATCGTTTTCACTCGAAGAACATCCTATGTCTCGAACACGATTTCGCTGAGAACAGGAAAATCGCGAATCCTAATGTAAAACAAAATATTATGCAACACTTTATTCCGGCATGAAAACTGTCGTCGAAGCGAACAAGCTAAGGCCTTTATTTAATCTTGAAAAACCTGGTCCTTCCCCGCATTGCGGGAGTTAAAAACAACGGCCATAACAAGTTGGAATGTTGGAATAGTGGAGTGTTGGAGTAATGGGAAAACAAAATTTTTCAACCAATACCCCAATAGTCCACCACTCCATGTTTTTCCCCCACAACTCCAGCACCCCATCGTTCCCCGCGAGGCTGGATCTAAGGTGGGCCCGGTTCTTTACTCATTATTCGCCGTTGAGCAAACGCCCTTATTGGCGCCCAACCTTTTACGCTGCTATTTTCCCCTGATTATTTTGAAACGGCTGATGAACAGTGCCAGAAAATAAGCTGAAATTGCACCCATCAGGATTTCGGAAATACCGAAACTGAGAGCGATTTGTGCGGAAGCGACGGAGGCCAAGACCGAAGCACATCCGTTTGCCGTCCAGGCATATGCTCGCTGAAATGGAAGGTTTAAAAGGTGTTGCATGCCAAGGGGGAAGGGGAGGCCCAACAAGAATCCTGGGGGGATCAGTAGGAGCAGAGACACGAGGAAACGAAAAATCATAGAAAATCCCTGTATTCGATCTAAAATCGGATTAACAGCAAAACACATGAAGATGAGAACCGAAATCAGGGCAGCAAGGGCATAGGAGAGGTTTTTGGGACGTATCCGGTGTGACCAATACCCTCCCAATCCTGAAAAGACAAGGATTCCCGCGAGAACGACGGTGAGACTGATCACCGGGTCACCGAAAACAAATATGTATTCTTTGATAAAAAAGAGTTCCACAAACATAAAGCCGGCACCCACTGAAAGAAAATAGAGAATTTGGGGGAAGTAAAACTTTCGGGTATTTCGGGGGATTGTAAAGAAGGAAAGCATTAAAAGGAGAACGGAGATCCCGAATGCTTCCAGAAAGACAACGGTAACGACAAGTTCGCCGGACATGAACAGTGAATAGAATCTGCTTCCGGTCATCTTGTAGAGCGCTTTCAATCTTGTCCACTTTAAAAACCGATACGGGTAGGGCCGGTTGTCCGTTTGAGGGGAGACGTCGAGGGGATAGGTTTCAAAGTATATCTTTTCTGTTCCGGATCGGTAAGCATTTGCAAGTCGGTTGATTTCAAGAAAGTGATGGGGCGTATCAAAAATGTTAAAACGGTTCACCATGTTCGGGGAAATCCCAGGCATATAAACCATGTCGAAATTCATGCGGTGTGCAAAGTTTTGAAGTATGGTCGTATTGTCCATGGGTTGTTTCGATACGATGAGGGTAAAATGACTCCAGTTGCGCAGGACGGCAATGTGCTGTTCGGGATTTTCGGCGCCAAGGGATCTTAGGCTTTCATATACCCCGGCCCAGAGGCGGATCGAGTCGGACGGCGGGAGAAGAAGTTTGCGCGAAATGATGAGGACGCCCTTTCCCGCGAGGTGGCTGAAATATTCTGATAACGAATCGGTGGTAAAAAGATAATCCTGGGTCAGAGCGGCTGCGCCGGGAAGAGAGGTCCCCCAGTTTTCAATGTGTATGATGTCGTATCGCCGGTGAGAACGGGCTAAAAATGCCCTCGGATTTTCATTGACAACCGGAATGTTGTAATGGCGCCGGACCCTATGAGCGATTTGGGGTTGTTGTTCGATAATCGTGATTTTACCGACGCCGGATGCCTTGGCGCACGGGATGCTCGATCCGCCGCCTTGCTGGATCAAAAGGATATTCTCTGGCGCCGGGTTCAGGAGGTACCCGGAATAGTAAAGCGCGAATCTGCAGGCGCTTTCGTCTGAATCAGGTTGAGGGTCATAAAGGAAGACGGGACTGTCTCCGTCTCTATACGTCACCATCTGATCCGGGAGCAGGCCTGTAAATTTAAGGCTCAAGCCCGGTGCGAATCGTATGTAAGGACTTTTAACGCTGTCGTATCTACCCCGTATACCTGTGACGGTTTCGACAACCCGGGTATTCGGAAACTGGAGTGTCTGGCTGAGCGCCTTGTATGGTGAGGGGTTTACGCGAACTGTGGAATCACCGTTTGTCATGACGAGTACGGCTGCAGCCAAAACAATTCCCAAACTGCACAACTGAAGGGTCAATGGTTTTAAGGAGAAGATGTTTTTTGATGACGCATGCTTTTCAATAGGATTTGATCGTCTGAAAATTACCGCTGACAGCGGAATGAGTGTTGTGCAGATAATGAGGTTCCCTTCATCGATAAACGGCAGGAGAAGTGCTGGAATAACAGCGCCGCAAGCTGAACCGACCATGCTGGCAAAGTAAACCGATCCGGTTTTTTCCGGAAAAGACGCAAAAGCAAGGGATACCACAAGACCGGTGAAAAAAAAGGGGAGCGCCAGGAAAACATACGCCGTCAAAAGGTAAAGGGCCTGTATCGGCTCCAGGGGAAGCCGGAAGTAATCGAGGGGGATTCGATTTAAAACGATAAATGATGTGATGGCGGAGACCGTATAGAGAACCGTGAATATTTTCACAGGTTCGGTTGAGGAAAGTTTTTTTTCCCAGCCGTTTAAGCGGGTATCTATAATGTTTAAGAATGTGCCGCCTGCGGCAAATCCGAAGAGTGTTATACTGATGACCATGAAAGATAGATGGTTCCACTGGCTGATGGAAAAGACCCTTGCGAGGAGGACTTCAAAAACAAGGGCTGATAGTGATAGTAGAAATACAGCCGTAAGTATCATGGGATATTGGAATAATGGAGTGTTGGAGTATTGGGTTTTGAAGCTTTTGATTGAATTAGATTGTTTTTCGCTTTTAATACCCAACATTCCAATACTCCAGCACTCCATCATTCTGGTTGGCATGTACGGTAGACTTCACCCCTTTGGGGTGGCACCAAAGCCGGGTCCTCTGGGCCCGGATTCTTTACTTATGGTCGAGGGCATACCCTGTCATGGGAACAAAGAGTACACCGGTAATCTGCCGCACCGTATAATCGGTGCCGTGTTTTGTGATCAGGCTTAAGTTCTGATAACTGAATGGGTTCCCTAAAGGAAGAATGAGTCTTCCGCCGTCTTTGAGCTGTTTTAGGAGCGGCGGCGGGATGTGATCGATGGCCGCAGTTATCATGATGCAGTCGAAGGGGGCTGCATCGGGCCATCCAAAATAACCGTCGCCGTGGCGGGTCTTTACGTCCGTGTAACCCGTTGAACGGAGTGTCTGACGGGCCGTTTTATAAAGTTTTTTCTTAATTTCGATGGTATAAACGTCTTTGGCGATGTTTGCGAGAATTGCAGCCTGGTAACCTGAGCCGGTTCCGATTTCAAGAACCCGTTCGCATCCTCTGAGCCCAAGACTTTCGGTCATGAGGGCGACGACATACGGTTGGGAAATCGTCTGGCCCTGGCCGATGGGAAGGGGATGGTCTGCGTAAGCGCGGGACACGAGATTCTCGGGCACGAACCTGTGTCGAGGCACTTCGGACATGGCCGTTAAAACCTTTTGGTCGGATATACCCCGTCGACGGATCTGTGAAGAGACCATTTTTTCCCTCGGCGCTTTGAATCCAAGGGAATCTACCTGAATTTGGCCCGCAAGGAGTGCCGGAAAGAGTATGAGGATAATGCCGGCAAGAGGTGTTTTTTTCATGACTAAGGTTCAAATTTGCATCGGCATCTCCCGTTTCTCACACCATAAAATACGTCTTGGCACTGTTCAGGAGAAACGGGGATCAAAAAAAATGAAAAACCCTGTAAATAATGACCCCCAGAATTACCGCCGCCAGTAAGAGGGTGAAAAGCATCTGATCGGTTCCGAATCTTTTCATGCGTAATTCCGGGTCAATCTTCTTCGTCCATCCCAAATGCAGTATGAAGAACACGAACTGCAAGCTCGGTATACTTTTCTTCGATGATACACGATATTCTGATTTCAGATGTGCTGATCATCATGATGTTTATATTTTCCCTGGCCAGTGTACTGAACATTATCGATGCCACACCGGAATGATTTTTCATGCCGACGCCGACAACCGAAACCTTTGCAATGTTTTTATCGCCCAAAACATCCTCTGCGTCGATTTCTTGGGCCACCTTCCGCTCGATCTCCATGGCCTTGGAGAAATGTTCTTTGGGAACCGTAAATGTAAGATCGGTTTGACCTTCGACCCGCGTATTTTGAATGATCATATCCACAACGATACCGGCTTCAGCGATGGGTGAAAAGATTTTTGCCGCAATCCCCGGCTGATCTTCAACCTTTTTCAGGGTGATACGCGCTTGGTCTTTATCGTGCGTCACTGCGGACACAACAAGACTCTCCATACCGGCGTCTTCACTAACAACCATGGTGCCTTCCTCCTTACTAAAAGATGATCTGACATGAACCGGGATATTATATTTTTTGGCAAATCCCACAGAACGGATCTGCAAAACGTTGGCCCCCAGGCTGGCCATATTGAGCATTTCATCGTAGGAAATTCTGCTGATTTTCTTTGCCTTTTCACAGATGCCAGGGTCAGCGGTGTAGATACCATCCACGTCGGTGTAGATTTCACAGATATCGGCTTTAAGGGCCGCCGCGATGGCGACGGCGGAGGTATCCGATCCTCCGCGTCCGAGGGTCGTGATGTTGCCTTTGATATCAGATCCCTGGAATCCCGCCACAACGACGATATTGCCATTTTTGACAAGGTCCAATATATTTTCTGCGCCGATTTCGATGATTCGTGCATTGCCGAAGGTGCAGTCCGTGACCACTTTGGCCTGATGTCCGAGCATGGATACGGCGGGGTGGTTCATGTTTTTTAACGTCATGGCCAGAAGTGCGGCCGTTGTCTGCTCTCCTGTGGCCAGAAGCACATCCAGTTCACGTTTGTCCGGGGATTCTGTGATCTGGGTCGCCATATCGATCAAGTTGTCCGTAACGCCGGCCATGGCTGAAAGGATGACCACCACGTCGTTGCCCTGTTCAAAGGTTTCTGCGACCCGTTTTGCAACATTTCGGATCCGTTCTATATCGGCCACTGAAGTGCCGCCATATTTTTGTACAATTAAACCCATATGTTAAATCCTTAAAATTAATTAAAACCTCACAGAAGTTCTACAATTGAGTGACATTATAAAGCTTCATCGGCAAAATGATTGGTTCCACTCCACGATCCCGGTGAAATGGAAAAAAAGTTTCTCGAAAAAACACGATGGAATAATGGAATACGGATTAAAACCGTATCCATAGCTCAAAATTATTTTTCAGTAAAGGAATAAAATCGAAAGATAATTTCAAAAT
>JAQYVT010000087.1 GCA_030145345.1 Desulfobacterales bacterium | reverse complement strand
GACACGGGCCAACCTTTGAAAACTGTCGTGCAATTGACCTGAGTGGAAAATCTGTTCAGCCGACTTTTCAACCAGGGCATGGTGTTTACGAAAAAAACCAATGCCCCAGCCATCCATGTTCTTTTTGGCCCGAACTGCAAAAATCGGTAGGAATTCGGGAGCCGAATAATCTTTTTTGGCAGACAAAGCAAAAAGGTCACACATTCTATCGCATTTTGGATTTTAGATTCTAGATTTTGGATTAAAGGTTTCGATTGAACATCATTCGTCAGCAAATTAATCGGGCACAAACAAAATCGAGGTGATTTATCTGAAATCTATATAAGTAATTACGTCCATAGGTCATCGGCCGGAATCCAGCATCAAGACTTATACCTGAATTTTGCACGAGTCAGGCTATACGTCACCGGCGTACAACACATCCGGACCGGCAATCACCAAAAGTTCACCTTGGGATTGTGGATCCGGTGTTATGGGGTGCCAATCGGTGCGACTCAGCCCCTCCTTGACGGAGGTAACCAGCAATACATCTCCCATACTTTCGGACACCTTGAGAATCATCAGTTGTCGGAAGTTACAAAAGGCAAAGAGAAACGATTCATTGGCAAGAAAAAAGGTGTATTTCCCGGGATAGTCATCTAAAAGCTCTTGGATAGCGATGCGCAGCGCAATGTATACACTGATGTACGGGTTCTTGCGGTGCAGCAGTATCAGTTGATCTCTTAAGTATTCGAAAATTCTGGCCGTATAGACATCGATTTCCAGCCGCGGCGTTTCTCTGGTCTGATATTCGTTAATCTTTTCAACAACTCCCACCTGGGCAAACAACCAGTCGTGATCCAGAAAGGTAAGCTTGAAGGGGTGGAGATGGGCACTGTGGTGACCGCCGCTTTTAGGGCAGTTCACATGCGAAATGATGATCCGGCTGTCGATGACCCGGGCGAGTCTCTGAAAGCTTTCATGAACTTGTTGATCGCTAAACACCTGCTCCGCGGATTTTTCCACCAAAGCCTGATCCTCGCGAAAAAAACCGATACCCCATCCGTTCATGTTTTCACTGCCCTTTTCCGCGAAGATGGGCAGATACTTTTGGGGGGTATAGTTATAGCCTGCCGAGATGGCCAATATATCACACATGGTCGCGTCTATTCCTTGTAATTTATGTTCACGACTTTATAAAAATAATGTATTGATTTGATTAAAATAAACTCGTAGTTACTAAAAATTTAGGGCGCGAAACTTGAGTTATTAATTAAACAATTTTATATGTTTTACTGACTGATTTGAGAGAGTTGGTGCCTCCTTGATACGCTCCTGATAGCCGAACTTTTTGTAAATCTTATAGATGGTTGTCAGCCATTTGTTCGCCTCAGGATAGTAATAGATATCCGGAACGTGATCCCGGCTCAGTTCTATAATAAACTGGGTGAAAATGATCCATTGGATGGCTTCATCCACCTTTTCCAGCAGGGCCGAGTGATAGCGAAATTCAATGGTGGAACGATACCAGTAGGAGTGCAGATTGAGACCGTGGTAGCGGGTCTTGTCGTAGCGTGCATTCTCACCCCCGTTTGCGTCGTAACGGTTTTGAAGCGAATACCAGAGATCTTTAATCTGGCAATTTTGACCATCACCAGAGCCTTCACAGACATCCAGGAAAGCTTTCACGTCAATTTCCATGGGCCGACAGGTTTTTGCATCCTGACGCTCTCCCGGGATAAGCAGGTAAAAGAGATCTTCATAGTGGTGAACGATGCGGACAAGCTGCTGGAGTTCTTTACAGTTGTAAGCTGCCGGGTCAACACCGTGATGAACATGCATTCCGCAACTTGCATCGATATCAATTCCTTCAATAGCTTTTAGAAATCGGAAAGCGTTGAAGACTTGCACCAGTCCTTCCATGCCGATTAAAATCGGGCTGATCAGCTCAGCACCATTCTGTGTGTGACCTTTGCCTCTGACGGAAGAATCTTTCTCAAAGTGCCACACGTCCTTGCTGGCACCAAAAGACAGATTGTAATCCTTGAAAAGATCCAGAATGTGGCGCCCGTCTTTGGCACGGGATGAAATGCAGTAGGGCTTGATAATATTATTGTCCAAGGGTGTTATTACATAGTTCAGGCCGAAAAACTCGATCTCCACACCAAAGGTTCGATCGGTAAAGTTTTGCAACATGGGGTACTTCTTCTTTAGCCTTGAAACAAGGCTATCAAATTCATTCATCATCGGGTTTTTTCCTCGCCCTACTTTACAATCATTCTAACATCTGCCACCTGTATTCCCTTCGGATAGGCGAAGACGGGATTAAGATCGATCTCAACAATATCCGGAGACCCTTCTGCCAGCCGGGCAACAGTTAACAGGCCGTCTGCCAGGGCCTGTTCATCCACAGCCGGCCGACCGCGATAGCCGGCAATGAGACCGTAGCCTTTTATTTCTCGTATCATGGTTATGGCCTCTTCCTTTGTCAAGGGAAGAAGCCTGAGGCTTACATCCTGAAAGATCTCCACCATGATACCCCCAAGGCCAAAAAGAATCACCGGACCGAATTGAGGATCACGATTCATCCCCACAATAACTTCCATGCCCGGCGGGGCCATCTTGCTGACCAATACGCCATCTATCTGGGATTCAGGACAATTGTTGTTGACGGCTGCCAAAAGGTCATCGTAAGCGTCCTCCACTGCTTTAGCAGAACTTAGGTTGAGGTGCACCCCGCCAACATCGCTCTTATGCAGGATATCAGGAGAGCTGATTTTTAGAGCCACCGGGAATCCCTGCTCTTGGGCAATTTTTACAGCAGCGGCTTGGCTGTTGGCCAGCGCAAAATCTGTGCATGGAATTCCTTGTTCGGAAATCTTCGCAAATGCCTGGTGAAGTGGCAATTGCCGGCCGGCAACAGGAACCGTAAGCGTTGGTTTCTGGGGCACATCCAGCGTTTTGCGTTGGACAACTCTGGACAGTGCCTTTATTCCCCGTTCGGGTGTGGGGAACACCGGAATTCCTTTAAGATGCATGAGTTCACTTTCGTGGCGCTCCACGTCTGCCCCGCCATAAAAAATAATCAGCTCGTTGGCATCGGGCGTCACGACACGGGAGGCATTTTCCACCGGATCTCCAAAAATCACCCCCAGGGTGTCATAGTGCTTTCGGGTTACCTCGATGACCTCACCGAACATCTGAGCGGTGGCATCTCCGGTAAGATCAATGGGGTTGGCCTTTATGGCATGGGCCGGAATAATCGGCGTTATCGCCGCCACCAGCTCCTCGGGCAGGGGAGATGCGTCTAAACCTTCCTGCTCAGCCTGATCCATGGCCAGAATAGCGGCACCGCCGGATGTGGTGATAAAAAGAATACGATTGCCCTTCGGTGGGTTAAGATACGCCAGAGCCTTGGCGTAGTCATAAAATTCCTCTGCTGTGTAGGCCCGACAAATGTTATATTTTGCAAAGAGCGCCTCATAGATGGCATCCGCACCGGCCAGGGATTTGGTGTGGGACTCCGCCGCAACTTTTCCTTTGGGTGTTCGGCCGGATTTGAGAACCACCAACGGTTTTTTCAGCTGCTCCACCGCCCGAATAAAACGCTCGGGATGCTTTATTCCTTCAATATACGCTGCAATCACTTCGGTGTTCGGGTCCTGGTTGAAATAGGCAATAAGATCCGCTTCATCTACATCCGCCCGGTTACCCATACTGACAAAGCCGGCAGTTCCCAGTTTGTCCTCGGACAACCAATCCATCATTGCAGCACCGACGGTACCACTCTGGGAAATAAGTGCGATTTTTCCCTGGTAGGTCAGCAGGGGCCAGGACGCACACAGGGGATGATGGGGATTGTTCACGCCCTGGCAGTTGGGACCGATAACCCGAACGCCGAATCTTTGCGCCGCCTCAACCACCTGGTTCTGGAGTTCTTCGCCTTCATCACCGGCCTCGCTGAAGCCGCCGGTAATGATCACCGCGCCTTTCACGCCGGCTTCACCGCATTCTTGAACTGCCTGGGGTACAAACCGGGCAGGAATGATGATAACAGCCATGTCCGGGGGCTCTGGGATGTCTTTGACGCTTTTGTGACAGGTAAGATCGAGAATAATATCGGCCTTGGGATTAATCGGATAAACAGCCCCTTTAAAGCCGCTGTCTATGATGTTTTTCAGAATCTCATGGCCCATTTTGTCCGGGCTGGTTGAGGCACCGATAACAGCCACGCTTCTGGGTTTGAGAATTGCATCCAACTGGGTTGTGGAATCCGGAACCGTCATTGCAACCTCCTTGATCATGACTGAATATTTATAAAATCAAATAAGATTTTAATGGGTTAGCCTTTTTAAAGCAGCGTTATTTTAAGTTGATATGTTCGGGAATATGGAATGTCGAACCCGGAATTTCCAATGATGAAAGGATGAAACTAAAATGACTTCAGCACGCATCATTCTTTTCCAATATTCTGCGGTTCAATGGTAACTCCCGAGACGGAGCATTCGATCTCTGTCCCGTGATTCCCGATTTTCTGATCAGGATGCCTTTTCTGCTTTTTTTGCCAGGCGGCTATTAAACTTTTCAGCATCGATGATGAAACGATGGTGTGTGGCCTCACCGATCTTATCCACCGCGTCGAAGCCTTCCACTTCAAAAGCCAGTTTGAAGCCGTCCACTGCTGTCAATTTAGCACTGAAGCGAACCTTCATTCCCAAAGGTGTTGCAGCCATGTGTTTGAATTTCATTCCAGTTCCTACGGTCTGCTGCCCCTCAGCAAGGTGGGGCAGGACCATATCTGCACAGACTTCCTCAATATGCCCGACCATTGCTCGCGTTGCATATACATTGGGGACATGGGGATAGACTTTCTGGGCAGACATTTCTTCCGTGGTTTCTCGTTCAATTTCATGTGTCATGCCGACTTTCAGTTCCTCGGACATCGCTTATTCCTCCGTTAATGATAAAATTCAATATTCAGCAACTCCACAAACCCCATACTAAAGGAAAATCAATAACTGAATAATATTCTATTTTTTTTGCCCGAAGTCAATAATCATTTTCCAGAATCCCCGGTAAAAATATCCCGTGGATCGACGGCCCGAATTCCCGAACATGAAGGCCGGGCTTTCAGGAATCACTTAAAAAAGGTTGGGCAGTCCAAAGAATATCCGGGCGTTTGCAGATTTTAGGTGTTACGGTATTTCAACTCCGGACTCCGCCACAATCCCGAAGAGGGTTTCCCGTAGATGTGGGTGGCCCAGCATCTGTTCTCCGGTTCCGGCGAGTGCTATTTTCCCTTCCTCGACAAGAAACGCTTTGGTGGCCACCCTTAGGATTCGGCGCACATGCTGACCGGCTAAAAACAGGGTAATATCGTAACGTCGGATCTGTTTTAAGGCGTCGCAAAGTCGATTCGCATCTTTTGGAGCCAGACCGAGAAACGGATCGTCCAGAAGGAGAAGATCAGGATCGCTCATTAGACCGCGGGCTATGGTTAACATTCTTTTCTGGCCGCCGCTCAAGGTTCCTGCCATCTGCCGAAGTTTATCCGCCAGCAAAGGAAAAATTTCAAACACCAAGGAAAGCCGGTCCTTCTTTTTCTCTCTGGCAATATAGGCACCAACCTCTAAGTTCTCCAAGACGCTCATGAAAGGAAATACATTCATTCCTTCGGACACATAAACAAGCCCCCTTCGGACCACTTCGTGGACAGAAAGCGTCTGAATTTGCTTATGGTGATAGATGATTGCGCCCTGGACCGGACGCAAAATACCGGCAACCGCCTTCAGCAGTGTCGTCTTGCCGGAACCGTTGGCCCCGACAACCGAAACGATCTGGTTGGCGCATATCGATAAATTAAGCTGTTTCAAAACATGAATGTCACCGTAATGAACATTCAGATTACAAACCTTTAATATCGGTCTCTGGGTTTCCATAATTTCACTCGGTTTTCAGGGGTCTGGGATCAGAGGCCGGGGGTCAGCCTTTTGGTTTTATAACTTCTTTATCAGTTTCCTGATCCCTAATCGTCTTCCTCATCCTGGTATCTCATGCCAAGATAAGCTCGGAGCACTTCTCGGTTTTTCATAACAATATCGGGCGGTCCTTCTGCGATTTTCTCTCCGTGATCGAGTGCCAGCAGGCGGTCAGCAACTTTTTGGCTCAGATTTAAAAAGTGATCGATAATCAATAGGTTTACCCCTCTCTCCCGAACCCTGTTGATCAATTTAATCGCTTGTTTCACCAAAACAGGACTGAATCCGGCCGCCACTTCATCCAGTAAGAGAAGCTTCGGACGGGTCGCCAGGGCCCGGGCCAAGTCCAGCCGCCGCTGTTCGCTGAGGGTGAGATCAGCGGCAAGGGTTTCGGCTTTGTGAGCAATGCCGACGACGTCCAGGAGTTCATGGGCCATTTGTTCATCTTCCGGCCGGGTGTGCAGAGAAAATCCTTTACCAAAAACTTGTCCTGCCAACACATTATGCAGCGTGCTCATCCGAGGAAACGGACGGGAGGACTGGAATGTTCGACTGATTCCCAACTTGCAGACGGCATGGGGCTTAAGGCCGGTAATATCCTTGCCTTGAAACAGAATTTTGCCGCTGCTGGGCCTTAACCGTCCGCTGATGAGATTGAACAAGGTCGTCTTTCCTGCACCATTGGGCCCCACCAGGCCCACAATTTCTCCTTCATTAATCGTGAAATTAATGTTGCTCAGGGCGTAGATGCCGTTGAATGTCTTACTCAATTCCTGTAATTGTAATACGGTCAAGATACTTTCCTTAAACCACCCCAGAATCCGGCCGGCAAAAAAAGAACCGTCAGGATTAACACAACACCGTAAAGAAACTCGTGACCCGCCGGGAGCAGGGGATGAAAAACAAATTGATCCAGGGGATAAATGACCAGTGCCGCCATGGCAGGTCCGAGAATGGTAAAGCGTCCTCCACAAATTGCAAAGATCATGGGTATGGCTGAAAAATGAAGCCCATAGACAAGACCGGGCTCGATATAGTGGACCAGATGCGCGTAACATGCGCCGGTGACACCGGTAAAATATGCACTGAGCAGCAAGGATAACAAGCGATATCTGTTGGCAGGGATGCCGACAGCTTCAGCAGCGATCTCCTCCTCACGGATGGCCTGAAATGCCAGACCGAGATTGGAGCTAAACAAAAATCTCACCAGACCCAGTAACACAAGGGAATAGACAAACACAAAATAATAGGATGCCGTAATACTGGCGCTGAAATCCACGACCCATGTCCCAAGGCTCAAAGAAGGGAGACCGGGCACACCGACCAGGCCGAGAGATCCGTGGGTCAGTCCATCCCAATTGTCTGTTATTACCCTTGGAATCTCTACAAAAGCCAGGGTTGCCAGGGCAAAATAAGCACCCCTCAGGCGAAGGCAGATCAGATCCATAATCAGGCCAAGACCTGCGGCCAGCAATCCGGCCAAAGGGATGGTGAACCAGGGAGAAAATCCATATTCGAGACTGAGCACCGCCGAACAATAGGCGCCTGCGCCAAAAAAAGCAGCGTGTCCCAGAGAAATCGAACCGCTGACACCCAGAATGTTCCAGGCAAGGGCCAGGTTGGCCAGGAGCAGGGCATGGGTAAAAACCTGGAGGATATAATTATTGGACTGAACCAGTGCCGGCAGCAGTATCAAGAGCACAAGGCCCGTCATGAGGCCGACGCTGTGGAACCTTAATCCCTGGGTTCTGAATTTTGTGTTTTTTGAAGCAAAAAAACTCATTTATTTTTTAACCGGATCGTTTGAGTTCCCATTTTGTCCCGTTTCCATCAGAAAAACAGGGTAAAAAATATCCTGAGATTCCAGTCCATCCTGTCATTTTTTATTGTTCTCCTTTTCCGAGAATGCCGCGCGGTTTAAATGCCAGTAAGGCGAGCAATAAAACTGCAGCAACCATCTCCCGCCAGCTTGTGCCGAAGAGTATTACGGCAAAGGATTCTGCCAGTCCAAGAATCCAACCGGCAAGTATAATTCCGCCCAGGCGGCCCACACCCGCAAAAATCGTAATGGTAATGGCAAGCAGAGTGATTTCGTGTCCGGTGGATGGATAGAGGTAGTGGATACAGCCGTAAAGCGGTCCGGCCAGACCGATGAGGATGGCACCCAGGCAGAAAGCGAGTGTACCCATTACCGCTACATTGATTCCGGCCTGAGCTGCCGCACCCTTGTCCTGAATGGTGGCCCTCAGCGCCTTCCCCAGATACGTTCGGTACATGAGGATGTAAAGTACGGCGATCACAGTAAGGGAGAGAAAAAGAAGGGTCAGCTGACCATAACTCAAATAAAAGCCGGGCAAGTGCAGGCCTTGGCTCAATGTCGGAATTCGAATAAGCCGGTAATCGCCTGAAAACCAAAAGAGCATGGTGTTCTGAATCAGGATGGCCATACCGAAACTAAGTACGATGGAATTCAGTTCCAGGGGCTCACAGAGGCGGGCAAATAGGCGCTGCAGACCCAGGCAGATCAAAAGTGTTGCCAGAATGGCCACCGGAAATGTTAACACAAACGGCCAAGCCCATACTTTCCAGAGCCAATAAGACACATATCCGGCGAACACCACCAGCTCACCATGGGCCAGATTAAAATTTCGGGTTACCCCGAAAATGAGGGCAAATCCTAAAGCAATGAGGATGTAAAAGGAACCCAGGGAAATCCCGGAGACAAGGGCTGTGGTCCACATGCGCTAGTTTCTCTGCTCCCATGAAGGCATTGGAAAAACAGGCTGTCCGGAAGCTCGATCCGGTGGATAGACAACCACGAGTCTGCCTTTTTGGACCTGGACAACCACATGGCGGTAATGGAGGGGATCTCCATTTTGGTCAAAAACAAGATGCTCCATCGGCATCGCCAGGTCGAGTTTGGTTAACGCCAGGCGGATATTATCGCCCGTAAGCGTCTGGCCGTTACTCACCACCGCCTGCATTGCGGTAACGAGGGCCTTGGCCGATGTATATCCGTGCATGTTTGTGGTGTTCGGCTGTCGTTTGAACATTTGGCGAAACTTCTGAACAAAGTATCTGGAAGTTGCTTCGCTACCCGGTTCGGTGATGCCCGGATTCCAGGCACAGGTGCTGTAGAGATAGTTGGCATCTTCACCCATGGTTCGCATAAAATTTTCATATGCAATGCCGAAGGGGCCGATGTATGCTTTGGGACACACCCTGTTCTCTTTGAGTTGACGTACCAGAAGAATATGATCCGGAGAGAAGCCGCCGGAAACGATGACATCAATCTTCATTCCGGCCAATTTGCCGATGAGTGGCGTGAAATCAGGGGTGCCCGGACGGAATTTTTCAATCAATCGTATTTTAATGCCATGGGCCCTAAGACAATTTTCAAGATCCCGGGCCAGCTCGGTGGAACCGGGTGTGGCGGAATGCAGGATGGCCAGTCGTTGGGGTTTAAAGCGTTCGGTGAGAATTCCACAAAGGGGTTCGGTAAAACCTTGAAGCTTGGAAACTCTAAAAAAGTAAGGATTTTCGTGCTGTACAAGTTCTTTTTGCAGGCTTGCACTGGCCACATAGGGAATCCGATATTTTTTGGCGACTGCAGCGATCGGGCCCACGAGGGAATCGACGTAACCACCGGTAAGGGCCCGTACTTTTTCCCATCCACATAATTCTTCAGCCCTGGAGATGGCAACATCCGGCTGGCTCTGGTCATCCCGTGATATGAGTTTCAGCTGCTTTCCGCCGACACCGCCGGCCGCGTTGGCCTCTGCGATGGCCACTTCAACGCCTTGATGGATTTCAATACCCTGTTTTGCCAGCTTTCCGGAAAGGGGGTTGATTTCGCCGATATTAATGGTGCCGGCCGGAGCTGCTTCGCCAAAAAAAACAAACAATACCATGCAAAAAATGATCAAGACGCATCTGAAAAACGACGGAAAAATTGGATGGTTTCTCGGTATTTTTTTCACAATAAAAGCCTTTCTCAGCGCCTCAAAATGGATCTGCATACATATTCCCCCTCCCCTCGCACGCAGAAGGGTTCGTGGACGGGAACGATCGGGTTTTCCTTATAACATTCAATACTCCTTCTATATTTTCAAATACATCATGATTCTAAAACGTTAAAACCGTAACCCCTTTCGGCAAGACTTCTGTTCACAATCATCCCCACCGAACCCCCTCCATCATTGAGAAGCAACCCAGAACATTTTTTCCCAACCAAGGGCGATCCTTTACCTGATTTTCCATCTCCTCACGGGAGGGGTAAGGGGTGGGGAAACAGCTGCTCGATCACGAAAGCGTCATCTTAGACCCAACGCTGTTGAGCACAAAACCCGAGGGAAACTCTTTTTGAAATCGTTGAATCGCCTTCAAACCGGTGCAATGCATCGGCATGATCACATCTGGATCCATCTTTTTCATTTCCTGGATGGTCTCATCATGGATTTTCTCAAAAAAAGGTCCGGAAAGATGAAACCCTCCCAGAACCGCATGGATGCTCTGTTCCCCGATTGTTTTCTGTGCAAACGCCAATGTGTTGATAATACCGGAATGCGCACAGCCGGAAATCACCACCAATCCTTTCCCGTTGAGTTTCATAACAATGGCCTGATCGTCCATGATAGGATCTTGCACGATGTCTCCATTTTTTTCCACAAGGGCATTGGGCATCCCTTTTTCAAATGATGTGGTTCGCTCCACCTCACCGGTGACCATGATCATCTCATCAGCAATCAGCGTCGGGGTTTCGCTTTCCACAATCTCAACATTTTTCTGCGCCAGCGCATCTCTTTTTAAAGTTTGAGGCCAAATGTTTTTGGATCCGTCGGGCTGGCGGGTATAACGGGGATATACAAAGGCGCCGGGGTGAAGCACCAATGGAATGGTGCCGGGGATTTTATCGAGAAGTGCGCTGAGGGTGCCGGTGTGATCCATATGCCCGTGACTCAGGACAATCACCTCTATGTCTTCAATGTTCAATCCCAACTGTTCCATATTGTGAAGAACGCCGACTTTTGTGTATCCTGTGTCAAAAAGGATGGTGTGTTTTTCTTCTCCCTGCCAAACCGAAACGAGCAAAGAAAGGCCATGTTCGGCTAAAAAAGTATCGGCTTTAACTTTGCCATCAATGGATAAGGGCGGGCGGGTTATTCGGTCGGTGCTCGGCAGTAAAACATCTACATAATTGTCGATAAGCGTGGTAATTTCAACACGATCTACCGTCTTCAACGAACCGGACAAATTTTCATTCATGGGTTTTCCTCCTTTAAGCGCAGATTTTTACTGGATACGATACCGCCATAACACGAAAAAAAACCTATCTCTTTTTCTATTGTAAAAAAGTCAGTGTGTAAAGAGATTTGTTGCGTCATGAAGATGCGTATTTGAAGGAAAGATGTGACAACAAATAAAAAAATCCCCTCACCTCGTTCGAGGTGAGGGGAAAGTGTTACCATTTCACACCTGCGAAGGATCTGTATTATTTAGACGGACGCAGATGGCGTCGCAGGAGCTTGCCGGTGGGTGTTCGCGGCAGTTCATCCCGGTACTCAATGGCTCTGGGGAGCTTGTAGATCGCAACGTGCTCCTTCAAGAATGTTTTGAGTTCTTCAAAGAATTCATCGCTGCCCTCATAGCCTTCTTTCAGAACCACAAAGGCTTTGGTGATCTGACCTTTTTCAGGATCAGGGATACCCACAACGCCGGCTTCGGCAACGGCCGGATGCTTTTCGATGGCTTCTTCCACTTCGGCAGGACCGATACGGTAACCGGAACTCTTGATCATGTCGTCTTCACGGGATACGAAGAAAATGTTGCCGTCTGCTTTCATGTAGACCGCATCACCCATTTGGTTCCAGCCGTCGACCACGCCCTTCTTTTGGGATTTGATGAGCTTCTCATTATCTTCGTAGGGTTTCCAGTACAGACTTCCCGAGGGGCCCTTGAGAACCATGCTGCCCACTTTATCCGGCTCGCAGTCATTCCATTCCGGGTCAACCACGCGCACCTGAACGCCGGGCAGTGCTTTGCCAATGGAGTCATGCATCGGCTCGGGATTCATGGTGTTGGACGTTACCAGATGGAGCATCTCCGTGCCGCCCAAGCCTTCCCAGATGGGCAGGCCGGTCAGTTTTTGCCATGCCGACAGGGTTTCGGAACCCAGGGCATCGCCGCCGGAGGTGTAAAGACGAATTGAACTGGTGTCGTAATCCTTGAATTTGGGGAACTTCATCAGAGCTCGGTAGCCGGTAGGCAACCCGGTGAGAATGGTGATTTTGTGTTTTTGAATCAGATCCAGCATGTCCGGCGGTGTGAACTTTGGAATCAGAGATATGGCTGCACCGCCTTCAAAAGGCATCAACGTAAAGGTGCCGAACCCAGCGGCAAAGGAAACCGGAGCGGCTCCGCCCAGAACATCGCCGGGTTTCATCTTGTATACATGTTTGTTGACCAGTTTGGTCTCTATGACAATCGGTTTGACAAAGTGAACACAGCCCTTGGGCATGCCCGTGGTGCCGGATGTATAGAGCATAATGCCGATGTCGTCACCTTTGAGCATGGTGGCTTCCAGATCTGAAGAACCGGCATCGAGCATCTCTTCATAGACCATGTTTCCGGCAGCCTTAACCTCGTCGGCATTCCCGCCGATGGTGATAACTTTGGTCCCAAATTCAAACTTGGGTTTGGCCTGCTCCACCGGAGGCATCAGCGGGGCATTGACAATAAAAAGCTTCATTTCAGCATTGTTGGCCACAAATGCTACTTCTTCACCGGACCACAGCGGCGACGTTGGAACAGGAATGGCGCCGATTTTCTCAATGGCAAAGACGGCCACTAGGGCCTGAATGGAATTCACCAGACGAATCCCCACTCGGTCCTGGGGTTCAATGCCGACATCTTTGAGGCTGTTGCCGAACTTGTTGACCATTTCCTGGAGTTGAGCATAGCTGACGGTCTGATCCATAAACTTAATGGCGACGTTATCACCTTTGCCTTCTCGAACATGGCGGTCAAGCAAAAAGTCGGCAAGATTCAATTCATCTGGCGTATCTGCAAACTCTTCTGGAACCACATATTCCGGCCACAAATCTTTTGGTGGCAGCATATTTTCCGGTATTTTACCCATAGCATAAACCTCCCCTAATTTTTTGTTATTGTAATAATGTAATACCTCCCTGTCACTCAACAACCGGTTTTACACCCATGTTTCAGCCTGCAAACACGGTTCTAACCGGTTCTGAAATCGAGCTTTGCCGAATCCCACCCCTTCCAACTCAGGCCATAAGCTTTGGAGCGGTATGCTTAAATAGCTCACCTCCTTTCCAATAAAATTGTCAGGATCAATGGAAAAATATTTCAAATGCCTATTTGGCATTAATCTATAAAGATATTATCTGGAAACCTTCCAAGCACTTGCCTATAAGATATCCGAAAATAAATTGCAAGGCAAAAAAAGCTTTTGTTTTTGAAGCACTTTTATGGCGAGCCAAACCCGGAAAACCAATCGGTTTGAATACGCCTTTTTTGAGGGAAGCCATACTTTATCATGTATTCAAAAAATCTTTTTATCCATATATTGTATTATGCGCCATAACAAACCGCTTTGAAAACCGTTTGGCCGTCTGCCTTCGATTTTCCTTTCACAATCAGGGGGTTGAAAGGACGTAATTTATAAACCCTTGAATGCGGCGGATATAAAGCGGTTTTTTTTTTTTTTTTGAATAAAATTCATTTTTTACTCTTGACAAAATATCTTAACAAGTCTAAAAAAAAGTTTGCGCTGAATAACATTCACTTTTTACCCTAAACAATAAATCAACCCAAACATTATATTCGATGAATATAATTCAACCATAAATTAGTTCACTTTTTCAGTTAATTGTTCCAAATCGTTTTTATCTTATTGCCTTAAGGAGGTGATGCGAGATTTTTATGCTTTCTGCATGCAGCAGAAAGAAAAACGACCCACCGATATGTAACGCACAATGTTAAAATGTACCGATCGGATGCCGGCACGCCCCTTATCCATCAAACAAATACCAAGGTCGTTTTAAGGCTGTTGCCGGCAAAGGCCAAATTCCAAGGAAAGGAGGTGGTAAAAAGTCAGTGATGAGGAATTATTACCGTTCCTCTGATACTGAGAATGATTCTGGATAAATTCTTAA
>JAQYVT010000086.1 GCA_030145345.1 Desulfobacterales bacterium | reverse complement strand
AAACGGTACAAAATCCGCCATCCCCTTCAAGCCCATGTGCTTGGTTATCGCCGCCGTCAAGGTCGTCTTCCCGTGATCTATATGCCCTATCGTGCCGACATTAACATGCGGCTTGGTCCTCTCAAATTTTTGCTTCGCCATCTTTTTTCCTCCCCCTAAAACGGGTTAGCAATGAACACTTTCATATTTCTTCTAACCCCATGGAGTTAGTTTTTTCCGTTATGGATACTCAACCCAAATGAACGTCATTCCAAATTTTTACCATCTGTAATGCGCAAACGCCTTGTTCGCCTCGGCCATCTTATGGGTGTCTTCTCGTTTTTTTGCCGAAGCACCACGCTTATTGGCTGCATCCAAAAGCTCCGCCGCCAGTTTATTAACCATTCCCTTTTCAGATCTTTTACGAGCAAAACTGATAATCCAGCGAATCCCCAGAGCCGTCTTCCGCGACGGTCGAATTTCTGTCGGCACCTGATAGGTTGATCCTCCGACTCGGCGCGATTTAACCTCGATCATCGGCTTGACATTTTCAAGCGCCTGCTCAAAAATTTTTAAGGGGGGCTCTTTGGTCTTTTGTTCGATGATATCGAATGCACCGTACAGAATTGACTCGGCCGTACTCTTTTTCCCGTCCCTCATTATAGATTTTATGAATCTTGATACCAGCTTATTGTTATACTTGGAATCCGGCACAATGATCCGTTCGGGCACTTCTCTTCTTCTCGGCATAGGTTACACCATGGTTGTTATTTTATTGTTTGTTTTCATGCCGCACGATCCAGGAACCCTGTATCGTGGATTATGGTTCATGTTTCTACTTGGGCTTTTTTGAGCCGTATTTTGATCTGCCCTGCTTCCGATCCTCAACGCCTAAGGTATCAAGTGTGCCTCTGACGATATGATACCTTACACCCGGCAGGTCCTTAACACGTCCGCCACGAACCAGAACAACCGAGTGCTCTTGAAGATTATGGCCGATACCGGGTATATATGCGGTCACCTCCACACCGGTGGTCAACCTGACCCTTGCAACTTTCCGCAAAGCAGAATTGGGCTTTTTGGGCGTCGAAGTGTATACACGCGTACAGACACCTCTTTTCTGAGGCGCCCCTTTGAGTGCCGGAGTATTGGTCTTCTTCTTTATTCGCTTTCTTCCTTTTCTTACCAGTTGATTAATTGTCGGCATTTTTTAATCAGATCCTTTTGTTTTAATAAGCGAGATTCTAACGTTGGCAAAATGACCATTATTATGGATTAAAGGTTAATTTGTCAAGCCTTTTATAGGATATTAATCATATTATTTGTCCCAATTAATCCCAAACGGGTCACCGTTTAAAGCAACCGTCAGAACAACAGTGCCACGGCCTACATTTCCCCTAGCTCGTTACAATCTCCACATCTCTATGTTTGGGAAGTCCGGTACCGGCAGGAATGATCCTTCCCATAATGACGTTTTCTTTGAGCCCCTGTAAGGTATCCACTTTCCCGGCAATGCTGGCATCGGCTAGGACTTTTGTCGTCTCCTGAAACGAGGCGGCTGAGATAAAACTTTCAGTGGAAAGTGACGCTTTGGTGATCCCCAGGATCAGCGGTTCTGCAACAGCGGGTTTCTTCCCCTTTTCGATGACCCCACGGTTAACGGCCTCAAAAATTTTCCGATCGACCTGTTCTTCAAGAATGAATTCGGTATCTCCGGCATCGAGAACCTTAACACGCTGCATCATCTGACGCACAATGACCTCGATGTGCTTGTCATTAATCCGGACACCTTGTAAACGATAAACTTCCTGCACCTCATCCACGAGATATCGTGCCAGTGCAATTTCTCCCTTAATATTCAATATGTCCTGGGGGATCGCGGACCCACTGATCAGCGCCTCACCCGCCCGGATATAGTCCCCTTCATATACGTTAATATGCTTGCCCCGTGAAATTAAATATTCTTTCTTTTCACCAACATCATCTATTGGGGTAACGGTGACTTTCTGTTTTCCTTTTTTGGTTGCCTTCGCTATTGAAACATACCCGTCGATTTGGCTCAGGACAGCGGTTTCTTTCGGCTTTCGAACTTCAAAAAGTTCAGCCACCCTTGGAAGACCGCCGGTAATATCTTTGGTCTTGGTGGTGGCTCGGGGCAGTTTCGCTATAACATCTCCAGCCTTAACATCATCCCCTTCTTCAACCAGCAAAATGGCATTTATGGGCAGTAAATAGCGTGCCTTGCCGGATGATTCCGGAAGGTTTGCGGTTTTTCCATCTTTGTCCTTGATTGAAATCCTCGGACGTTCCTCACCACTTTTAGATTCGATAATCGTTCGACTCGATTTTCCGGTGACGGGATCGACTTTCTCCTGCATGGTTTTACCGGCGCTGATATCGCCGAATTTAACCGTTCCATCGACTTCCGTAATAATCGGTGTTGCAAAAGGATCCCACGTTACGAGAAGGTCTCCGGTGTTGACACGAACACCGTCTTTGACCTCGATGTGAGCGCCGTAAATGACCGGAAAACGCTCTCTTTCGCGCCCGGAATCTCCCACCACGGCAATTTCACCCCCCCTGCGGTTCATCACAACAACTCGATTCTCTTCTTTTTCCACCACATTGAGATTAATAAAATTAATCTTCCCGTCAGTCCTGGCTCTAATATCCGCCTGTTCAACTCTTCGGCTTGCGGTTCCACCGATATGGAAGGTGCGCATGGTCAACTGGGTCCCGGGCTCTCCGATGGACTGGGCCGCAAGGATTCCCACAGCCTGACCGATTTCGATCTTGGTGCCGTGTGCGAGGTCTCGACCGTAGCACTTGGCACACACCCCTTTCGGACTCTTGCATGTCAGTACGGACCTTATTTTCACTTGAGTGAGCCCGACTTCTTCAATGGCTTTTACCGCGTCTTCGTCCAGATCTTCCCCGGCTTTGACAATCACTTCATCTGTAAACGGATCGACGATGTCCTCTACGGCGACCCGCCCTAAAATTCTTTCTTCGAGGCGCTGAATAACTTCTCCACCTTCCATGAGAGACTCGACCTCGACACCCAGCATCGTTCCGCAATCTTCATCAATAATAATACAGTCTTGGGCAACATCGGCGAGCCTTCGGGTAAGATATCCGGAGTTGGCGGTCTTAAGGGCCGTATCGGCGAGACCCTTTCTGGCGCCGTGGGTGGAAATGAAATATTGAAGCACGGAAAGGCCTTCCCGGAAATTGGCGCTAATGGGCGTTTCAATGATTTCACCTGATGGCTTTGCCATAAGGCCGCGCATCCCCGCAAGCTGACGCATCTGATCTTTACTCCCCCTGGCACCGGAATCCGCCATCATATAGATGGGGTTGAAGCTTTCCTCCACAACGGGCTTTCCCGCCTCGTCCAGGACAGGATTGCCATCGCTGTCGGTGACAGGAACCACACGCAAGGCTTTCATCATTTCATCCGCCACATCGTCGGTTGCCTTTGCCCATATATCGATGACCTTGTTATATTTTTCACCTTGAGTGATAAGCCCCTCGGTATATTGCCGGCCGATCTTTTCAGCCTGCTTTTCGGCGTTGGTTAAAATATCCCCTTTGGTCGACGGTATGATCATGGCGTCAATGGAAATGGATAGGCCGCCTTCGGTGGAGTACTGGTAGCCGATGTTTTTTAACCGGTCGGAGAGGATGACCGTTGCTTTTGGACCCAGGTTTCGGTATGCATAATCCACCAGTTCGGTCAACGTCCTTTTATCTCTGATATTGTTGATCATAGAAAACGGTATCTCAGGTCGCTTGTCGATCACCTGAAAAATGTGGTGGGCGTCATCGACAAAAACAATGTTGCTAATATCGCCTTCTTCAAGGGCGAAAATTTGGTCCGCATTCTCATCTGAAACACTGAATATACGCTTGAATTCGTCCTTTCTGCACAGACCGATGAGTCCTTCATTATCCCGGTCAAGTCCTTTGGAATGTTGAGCGACCATTTCGATAAAATCGGCACCGGACTGTAAATTTTTAAAAACAGCCTTGGCCTCGTCTTCCTCGAGAACCTCGATATGGCGCAGCATCATGATGTTATCTTTGGGAATGATTTCCCATAAAAGGATGCGACCCACAGTCGTATCAAACCTTTTTCCGTCTATGCGAACCTTAATTCTTGCATGAAGGTCCACTGCCTTGGCATCGTATGCACATCGAACCTCTTCAGGATTTGCAAATATTTTTCCTTCGCCGTTTGCCCCGGTGACCCCTCGGGTCATGTAATAGATGCCGAGGACAATATCCTGACTGGGCACAATGATCGGGCTACCATTTGCCGGAGAAAGAATGTTGTTGCTCGACAGCATCAAGGCCCTGGCCTCAATCTGAGCTTCTACGGAAAGCGGTATATGAACCGCCATCTGGTCACCGTCGAAGTCTGCATTAAATGCCGTACAGACCAGTGGATGAAGCTGAATGGCCTTGCCCTCAATGAGAATCGGCTCAAATGCTTGAATGCCCAGCCGGTGAAGTGTGGGCGCACGGTTTAAAAGAACCGGATACTCTTTGACAACCTCATCCAATGTGTCCCAGACCTCCGGAACTTCTCGTTCCACCATCTTCTTGGCGCTTTTTACCGTGGAAACAAGCCCCTTTTGTTCGAGACGATAATAAAGGAACGGCTTGAACATCTCTAAGGCCATTTTCTTCGGCAACCCGCACTGGTGCAGCCTTAGATTCGGCCCGATGCTAATAACGGTACGGCCGGAATAATCGACCCGCTTGCCCAAAAGGTTTTGTCTGAAACGCCCCTGCTTGCCTTTCAAAGTATCGCTGAGGGACTTTAACGGCCGTTTATTGGTCCCCATAATCGCTCTGCCGTGCCGGCCGTTGTCAAAAAGAACGTCCATGGATTCCTGAAGCATCCGTTTCTCATTGCGAACAATAATGTCAGGCGCCTTTAATTCCATAAGGCGTTTTAAACGATTGTTTCGGTTGATGACCCTGCGATACAGATCATTGAGATCTGATGTTGCAAATCTCCCCCCCTCCAGCGGAACAAGCGGTCGCAAATCCGGCGGCAGGACAGGAATAACATCCATGACCATCCAGGTGGGATCGATTCCCGAGCGTCTGAATGCATCAATAATCCTGAGTCGTTTGGAGAGTTTCTGCCGTTTGGCCACAGACCCGGTGGAATTTATGTCAGCCTTCAATTCATTGTACAATTTTTCCAGATCGATCTTCTCCAGCAGTGCCTTAACGGCTTCGGCACCGATCCCTGCCTCGAATTTCGTCCCGTAAATCTCCCGGGCTTCTCGATACCTTTCTTCCGATAGAAGTTGATAGGTCTTAAGATCTGTGTCTTTTGGATCTATGACAATGTAACTGTCAAAGTAAATTACCTTTTCAAGATTTTTTAGCGTCAGGTCTATCAGATTGCCGATCTTACTCGGAAGGCTTCTCAAAAACCATATATGGGAACAGGGTGTGGCGAGTTCGATGTGTGCCATCCGCTCCCGCCGAACCTTGGACTGAATCACCTCCACGCCGCATTTTTCACAAATGACGCCCCGGTGTTTCATTCGCTTGTACTTGCCGCAGTTACACTCGTAGTCTTTTGTCGGTCCGAAAATTTTGGCACAGAAAAGACCGTCTCGTTCGGGCTTAAACGTTCGATAATTGATGGTTTCGGGCTTTTTAATCTCTCCATGCGACCATTTCAAAATCTCTTCGGGAGATGCCAGTGAAATCTTAACACCTGAAAAAAGCTTTGGATCAGTCGGTTTGGTGAAGAAATCGTATAAAGTTTCCATTTTTTTTCCTGTTTTTATGTCTCTTCGATTAGGGTTATATCTAAACCCAAACTCTTCAATTCTTTCGTCAGCACCTTGAACGACTCGGGGAGGCCCGGGTCGAGTGTATTCTGACCTTTTACGATCTTTTCATACATGCGCGTTCTTCCCGCCATATCGTCAGATTTTACAGTTAAAAATTCTTGCAGCGCATGCGCCGCCCCATAAGCCTCCATGGCCCAGACTTCCATTTCACCCAGACGCTGGCCGCCGAACTGGGCTTTTCCTCCCAGGGGCTGCTGGGTCACAAGTGAATAAGGACCGATAGATCTGGCGTGGATCTTGTCATCCACCAGATGATGAAGCTTCAGCATATACATGGTCCCGACGGTAATTTTTTCTTTAAAAGGTTCGCCGCTTCGGCCGTCATACAGCGTTGTCTGACCGGTCGAACTCAGCCCCGCTTCGGTGAGAAGAGACTTGATTTCAGATTCCTTGGCCCCATCAAAAACCGGTGTGGCCATGTAAAGACCGTCTTTGTAATGTTTCGCAAATTCGCACAATTCTTCATCGTCAAAGCCGTCGACCTTTTCCTGAACAGATGGTTCTGTAAATATTCGTTTAATTTTCTCCCGAAGGGCTTCAAGCTTTTGTTCTTCCAACAGCTTGTTGAGTTGATCCCCAAGACCTTTGGCAGCCCACCCCAAATGAATCTCCAGAACCTGGCCGACATTCATTCGGGAAGGCACGCCCAATGGATTCAGGACCATATCCACCGGTGTGCCGTCTTCAAAATAGGGCAGATCTTCCTGGGGGAGTATTCTCGATACGACACCTTTATTGCCGTGACGTCCGGCCATCTTATCGCCCACGGACAGTTTTCGCTTCATGGCCACATAGACCTTAACCATTTTAATGACGCCCGGCGGAAGATCATCCCCTTTTTCATACCGGCTGACGTATCGTTCAAAAGAATCTCTGCAAATCTCACACTGATCCCGGTATCGTTCCAGAATATCATGGATCTGTTCGGTCAGTTGCGGACTTTTTAAGACAATCCCTTCGAGCTGAGCCACCGGTATTTTGGCCAGCGTGTCGGAATCTATCTTGCTCCCTTTCGGGATCAGAACCTTCTTGCCTTTTTTCAGGGATGAATAGCATTTCTGCCCCACGAGAATTTTCTCAAACTGCGTGCGGACAACCGTTTCGATGACGTCGAGCTTTTCATCTCTTTCTTTTTCAAGGGCAGCGATCTCGCTGTCCTCGATGGATCGGGAACGGCCATCCTTTTCAACACCACGTCTTGAAAATATTTTGGCATCAATGACAATCCCCTCAACACCGGGGGGTACGCGTAAGGACGTATCCTTCACATCTCCGGCTTTTTCACCGAAAATCGCCCGTAAAAGTTTTTCTTCAGGAGAAAGCTGCGTTTCACCTTTGGGGGTAATCTTTCCCACCAGGATATCTCCCTGACCGACTTCAGCGCCGATTCGAATAACGCCGCTTTCATCCAGATCCTTTAAGGCTTCTTCTCCCACATTCGGAATGTCTCGGGTAATGTCCTCCTTGCCCAGTTTGGTATCCCGGGCAAGAATTTCAAATTCTTCAATATGGACGGATGTATAAACGCCGTCCCGATGAAGCCTTTCCCCCACCAGAATCGAATCCTCAAAATTATATCCACCCCAGGGCATAAATGCCACGGTAATGTTTTTACCCAGAGCGAGTTCCCCAAAGTGTGTCGCCGGACCGTCTGCAATGATTTCCCCGGCCTTGACTTCTTGTCCTTTTCTGACGATGGCGCGTTGATTGAAACAGGTATTCTGGTTTGAACGGACGAATTTTGAAAGATTGTGAACCGTCACAGGCAGCTTGACACCTTCGTCACCGTCCAGATTTTTATTCCTTAGAACGATCCGGGAAGCATCCACGTCCACCACAGTGGCATCGTGCTGTGCAACAATCGTAACCCCCGAGTCTTTGGCAACCACGCCCTCAATCCCTGTACCCACAAGGGGTGCTTGATTTACGATCAGCGGAACTGCCTGACGCTGCATGTTCGACCCCATCAGTGCCCTGTTGGCGTCATCGTTTTCCAGAAACGGAATAAGGGACGCGGAAACACTGACAAGCTGGTTGGGAGAGATGTCCATCAGCTCGATATCTTCGGCCTTGACCATCATAAATTCTCCGGCAACTCTGGATGTTACCAACGGATTGACATATTTTTTATTTTCATCGATCTGTGCATTGGCCTGGGCAATCGGGTGCTCCTTCTCTTCAAAAGCCGTGAGAAACTTGACCTCATCCTGAACGGTGGAATCTTTGACAACGCTGTACGGCGTTTCAATGAATCCATATTCATTGACCCGAGCATACGTGCTCAGTGAGACAATAAGGCCGATGTTCGGACCTTCCGGGGTTTCTATGGGACAGATTCGTCCATAATGGGAAGGATGGACGTCTCTGACCTCAAACCCGGCTCTTTCGCGGGTCAACCCCCCCGGACCCAGGGCACTCAGGCGCCGCTTGTGGGTCGTTTCTGAAAGGGGGTTTGTCTGATCCATGAATTGACTGAGCTGGCTGGTCCCGAAGAACTCTTTAACCACAGCGGAAACAGGCTTGGAATTAGCCAGGTCATGCGGCATCAATGCATCAACCTCCTGCAGACTCATCCGCTCTTTGATGGCACGTTCCATTCGAACCAATCCGATACGATACTGATTCTCCAGAAGTTCACCCACCGCACGCACCCGTCGATTCCCCAAATGATCGATATCGTCAATGGTCCCCTGGGCGTCTTTGAGTTCTATGAGGGTTTTAGCTGCAAGGAGAATGTCCTCTTTTCTGAGTGTTTTCAAGTCAATGGAAGAGTTAATGCCGAGACGTATGTTAATCTTCATTCGTCCCACACCCGAAAGGTCGTAATAGGACGATTTGAAAAACATGTGGTCGACAAAGTCCTGGGCCACCTCCGGAGTTGCCGGATTCCCGGGCCGGAGTCTTCGATATATTTCAATGAGCCCTTCTTCTTTTGTTTCGACCTTGTCCAAAAGCAGGGTTTTGTGAATCGAGTCACTGGTCGTTACGCCGTCGATGAACAGCAGTTCAAATTCAGAAATACCGGCATCACGCAGCGCCTGATAAATGTCTTCGTTAAACGTCTCGTTGCATTTTACGATGGGTTCTCCGCTGTCGGGATGAACAATTGTTCGGGCAAATACTTTGTTGAAAATATCTTCGCCGCTTATGGGTAGTAAGGTTACATTGGCCGATTTTAACCGCTTGATTGCAACCTTCGTAAGCATGCGTCCTTTGGCCACAATGGTGTCGCCGCTGTCGGGGTCTTTGACATCCCGGCTGGCACGTTGCCCCTTCAGCAAATCCTCGTCGAATTCTTTAAAAATCCGTTTGCCGCGAACAACATACTTTTCTGTTTTATAAAAATACGCCAGAATGTCTTCAGAATTAAATCCAAATGCTTTGAAAAGGATTGTAATCGGAAGTTTGCGTCGCCGGTCGATCCGAATATTTACGATATCTTTGTGATCGATCTCCATATCGATCCAGGATCCACGAACAGGTATAATCCTGCACGTGTAGATAATTTTGCCGCTCGAATGGGTCTTCCCTTTGTCATGATCGAAAAACACCCCGGAAGACCTGTGGAGCTGACTGACCACAGCACGTTCGGTCCCATTGATGATAAAGGTCCCATTTCCCGTCATCAGAGGAATTGTACCGAAGTAAATTTCCTGCTCCTTGATATCACGGATATTGGTAATTCCGGTCTCTTTGTCGATATCGTATACAACCAGTCTCACGGTGATACGAAGCGGAATTTCGTAGGTCATTCCCCGATGAATGCATTCCTGGACACTGTGCTTTATCTCGCTGAATCTGTAGGATACAAATTCGAGGGAAGCACTTCCGGTAAAATCTTTTATCGGAAACACCGACTTGAATACAGCCTGCAATCCAATGTCTCTCCGCTTTTCCGGAGGAACATCTTTTTGTAAAAGCCGGTCAAACGATTCCCGTTGCACTGCGATAAGGTCCGGGATGTCAACAATCTCTGGTATCTTCCCGAAATTCTTCCTTATCCGCTTATTTGCCAAAATCCTTTCCAACATGGGGTCTCCAATATCTTAAATTGGGTTATGGGGTATCGGGCATGGGGTATGGGCGATAGGACCCAATCCCCCTTCCCGGTTCACCGTTACCCATTGCCGATCACCTGTTATCGATGATCTATCTTGGGTTACTTGATTTCAACCTGAGCACCGGCGTCCTCAAGTTGGCTTTTGATTTTTTCAGCCTCATCTTTAGGAACACCTTCCTTGACGGGCTTGGGAACTTCATCCACCAGCGTTTTGGCGTCTTTTAAGCCCAGGCCGGTAATTGCCCGGACTTCTTTGATGACTTGTATCTTTTTGTCGCCGAATGTTGTCAGAATAACATCAAATTCGGTCTTTTCATCTTCCGCGGCACCTCCGGCATCAACCGTAGCCGCACCCGCTACAACCATGGGCGCGGCCGCGGAAACTCCGAATTTTTCTTCCATTTCTTTAACGAGCTCCGATAATTCAAGTACCGACATATTTGCGATAAATTCAATTACATCTTCTTTCGTAATATCAGCCATTTTATTTTTCCTCCAGCTTAGCTATTGATGTCCTCTATATCTGTCGAATCAATTGTTGTTAAAATTAAAATGTTTGGATTCAAATACATCCGGTCGTTATTGTTTTTCATCCATTGTCAACCCGCTTCTTTCTGCTCCTTTATGGCCTGCAATACATTCAAAAATTGCACCGGGATGGCACTAAGGGTTCGGACAAAACCGGTAATAACCCCGTTGGCCGTCGAAAGGAATAGGCCGAGAAGCTCTTCACGGGAAGGCAGGGTCGCCAATGTCTTGATGGCACTTAAATCAAGCACCTTGCCGTCCATAACACCGGTTTTAATTTCGAGTTTTTTGAACTCGCCTGAAAATTGTGTCAAAACCTTTGCCGGCGCAACCGGGTCGTCATAGCTTAAGGCAATGGCACTCGGCCCTTTGAAGCAATCTTTGATCAAAGCGACATCGGTCTCTTCAGAAGCTCTGATAAGCAGCGAATTCTTCACCACCTTGTATTCGATTTCATGCGCTCTGAGCTTTCGCCTTAAGTCATTAATGGTGGTTACATCAAGGCCCTTGTAATCGGTTACAATTACAGCCTTGGACTTTACAAACTTTTCATGAAGATCTTTTACGATCTCTTTCTTTTTATCTATCCGCACAACTCAATACACCTCCTTCCTTAATCCGTAAAAACCGGAGGCAACAACTGATCACAATAGTTTGTCTCGGTAGGCCGGCACCGCCGCTTAAACACAACCAAGTGCACCTACGGTCTTTGACAGAAATAATTTTATGAACCAAGTCTGTTAAAAAAATATCGTCATCGGTACGCAGACAATCCGTTTATCAAACAGACTTTCTTCAGCGATTACGTCCAAAATCCTCTCGATTTGGTTGTTATTGGGATGGCAAAATCAAAATTGTTAAATCCACACTGGAAGCAGTCTATTTAACTAAGTCTTTGATACTGGCGGCATCGATCTTAATACCGGGCCCCATGGTCGTAGATATGGCAATACTTCTTAGGTAGGTTCCCTTACTGGAAGCCGGTTTGAGACGAAGGATCGTTTCTAAAAAGGCGGTTGCATTCTGGACAATCTTTTCTGCCCCGAAAGAAACTTTTCCCATTGGAACGTGCACGATACCGGCTTTTTCAACCTTGAAATCAATTTTACCTGCTTTAAGCTCTTGGACCGCCCTGGCGATATCAAACGTTACGGTTCCGGTTTTTGCATTGGGCATCAGCCCCCTTGGGCCGAGAAGCTTCCCGATTTTTCCAACAGAACCCATCATATCCGGAGTTGCAACGGCTTTATCAAAACCAAGCCACCCTCCTTTAATTTTTTCTATCAGATCATCGTTCCCGACAAAATCAGCGCCTGCATCTGTCGCTTCTTTCTCTTTTTCACCTTTAGCAAATACGAGAACTTTAACGTCCTTGCCAAGACCGTTCGGCAAAACCACCGTCCCTCGAACCATCTGATCGGCATGTCTTGGATCCACCCCGAGACGCACCGCAACGTCAATCGTTTCATCAAAATTGGCATACGACGCATCAATGGCTATTTGAACGGCTTCACTGACACTCGGTTTTTCCGTTAGATCTAACTTCTTACGCGATTCTGTATACTTTTTACCCCGATTCGGCATCTTCTTTTGTTCACTCCTTTTTTAGACAACCTCAATCCCCATACTTTTAGCAGTACCGGCGATGATCTTACAGGCACCCTCCAAATCGATTGCATTTAAATCGACCATTTTCTGATTGGCGATATCTTCGAGCTGCTGTCGTGTAACCTGGCCGACCATTTCCCGCTTTGGATCACCGGCGCCCTTTGCAATCTTTGCCGCCATTTTCAAAAGCACGGATGCGGGTGGCGTTTTGGTGATAAAGGTAAATGATCTGTCCTGATAGACGGTGATCACAACCGGAATGATTATACCTTCATCCTGGGCAGTTCGGGAATTAAACGCTTTGCAGAAATCCATGATATTTACGCCGTGCTGTCCCAGTGCCGGGCCAATCGGGGGAGACGGATTGGCCTGACCGGCTCTCACCTGCAGTTTTATCTGTGTCATAACCTTTTTTGCCATCTTTTCTTATTACTCCTGTTTATTTGCCTGCCCCGTGAAATTCCATCGGGGTCATCGGCCTTGTGTCGTTTATCCGTATATGGCTGCCAATGATTTACGGCCGGAGACCACTGGCGATTATAGCTTTGCAACCTGTACGAACTCGAGTTCCACCGGTGTCGAACGACCGAAAATACTGACGAGAACTCTGATCTTGCCCTTCTCAGGGTTAACCTCATCAACGACGCCGTTAAAATTCTTAAAAGGCCCGTCTACCACACGAATTTCATCACCGGTTTCAAAGAAGTATTTTGGCTGTGGTTTAAGTTTTCCCGCCTCCATTCGGTTTAGGATTTGCTGGGCCTCTTCATCGGATATGGGTGCAGGTTTCTCTCGCCCCCCAAGGAAACCGGTAACCTTGGCAGTGTTGTTGACAATGTGCCAGGTTGCATCGTTCAATTCCATCTTAACCAGTATGTATCCGGGATAGAACTTGCGGGAGGATGTTTTTCTTTTTCCTTTTACCAGTTCAACAATCTCCTCGGTGGGGACGACCACCTCGCCGAATTTCTCAGGTTGAGGAAAAGACGCAATTCGTTCCTCCAGGGCCGATTTGACCTTGTTTTCAAATCCGGAATAAACATGGATAACATACCACTTGAGCGCCAATTTCCTATTCTCCCCTTTTATTGAAGAACCACACGGATTATACTCGACAAGCCGAAATCCACCATCCCGAGAAATAAGGATATTATCATCACCAGAATCAGCACGACAACCGTAGAGCCGAGGGTCTGCTTGCGGGAGGGCCATACAACCTTTTTCAGCTCTACTTTTACTTCTCTTAAGAACTGAACCCATGTATCTATGGTGCGTTTAATCTTTCCGGGCTCACCCTTGGTTTTGGACAACGCTTTTGTTCTGGACAAAGATAGCGGTTTTTGGATATCTTTTCCAGAACCTGAAAATAATGCGGTCTTTTTTACGGCAGCATTGTCTCCTGCACGGGATGATGCCACGCCTTCGGCATTCTTTTTTTTCTTCTTTGTGCTTGGACTTTTTTTTCTTTGTAATCTTGCCATTATTGCCCTAAACTTAAATTCAAAACAAAACGAGCAAATGTTACTTGACGACTCGATTGAATCGTAAAAATTAAACCGTCAGGAAAAATTTTATCGTTGCTTGACGTTTTTATTATACTTCCAAAACGATGTGGCAGGCCAGGAGGGATTCGAACCCCCAACACCCGGATTTGGAGTCCGACGCTCTACCGTTGGAGCTACTGGCCTGAACAGTTAAACGCATTTCAAATCCTATACGCTTTTATGAAACAAACGGTCCGGATTTTCCATGCTGTTTCGGAAATAAAACCATTTATTTTGTCTCTTTATGTATCGTGTGTTTCCTGCAGAATCTGCAATACTTGCTGAATTCCAGTTTGTCCGGTGTTGTCCGTTTATTTTTGGTCGTCGTATAGTTTCTTCTTTTGCATTCATTGCATGCAAGTGTAACAATTATTCTCACCAGAAGACTCCTTCAGTTGCTACTCTATAATCTCGCTCACCACACCGGCGCCAACCGTCCGACCGCCTTCTCTGATGGCAAACCTGAGTTCTTTTTCCATCGCTATGGGCGTTATCAACTCCGCCGTAATCGTTATATTGTCTCCCGGCATGACCATCTCTACA
>JAQYVT010000085.1 GCA_030145345.1 Desulfobacterales bacterium | reverse complement strand
AGTATGCCTCACCGAAAACCCTTGTGCCTGCCCCGTGAAATGCGAAGCATATTTAACTGGGGCGGCCTTGATCCGAACAAAAATTGCTCATTTATGAATTGGAAACCCACGGTGCCTATTTTACAATTGTGGATGGGCACTAATTAAAGGAATTATGACTTATGGAAAGAACATTATCTATCATCAAACCCGATGGCGTTGCCCGGGGAATCATCGGTGAGATTATTAAACGATTGGAAACCAATCATCTAAAAATCGTTGCCATGAAAATGTTGAAAATGGATACGGCACAGGCGCAAGGTTTTTATGCGGTGCACAAAGAACGGCCATTTTTTGACAGCCTGACACATTTCATGACTTCCGGACCGGTGGTGGTCATGGTCGTTGAAGGTGAAAACGCCATCGCGAAATACCGTAAAATTATGGGCGCCACCGATTACAGGGAAGCGGCGGAAGGTACCATTCGAAAAGATTTTGCAACAGATATTGAGAAAAATGTGGTACACGGCTCAGATTCACCCGAAACCGCCGCATTTGAAATCGGCTACTTCTTCAATAGATTTGAACTCATCATCTGATGACCGACAGAGTCAATTTAGATAATATCAGCATCGTGCTGATGCAGCCCCGATATTCTGAAAACATCGGGGCTGCCGCTCGTGCCATGCGCAATATGGGTATCCATCAGCTTGTGATCGTTGATCCCCAGAACTTTGACTTGTATAACGCCCTGAAACTGGCCACCCATTTTGCTGCAGACATTGTTGAAAAAAGTAGCGTCTGTGAAGAGTTGAGGGACGCCCTCGCGCCGTTTAACTACGTTGTCGGGGCTACGGCAAGACTGGGGAAGCAGCGAACGCTTATCCATACGCCTTCGAACCTGGCGCAACAGCTAATTCCCATTTCCATTGAGAATCGTATCGCCATACTCTTTGGCCCGGAAGACAAAGGGCTTTCCAACGAGGACCTCCGGTATTGCCAGGCGCTGGTAAATATCCCCACAACTGAATTTTCTTCTCTAAATTTGGCACAGGCGGTCATGATTATGTGTTATGAGATCTTTATCGCCGGTCTCCAGGCAAACGAACAATTTGCGCCGAGGCTTGCCAGCCGGCATGAGCTTGATGGGATGTATGATCAACTCAAAGACATACTGGTCAGGATCAGTTATATTAACGCTGAAAATCCGGATTACTGGATGAACAATTTCCGCCGTTTTTTTACCCGTCTGAAATTACGGGCGAAAGAGGTCAACATCATCCGCGGCCTATGCCGACAAGTCGATTGGTATGGCAAAAAGTGCTATGAAGACGGAAAGAAAAACAACCCGAATATCTCGTGAATATCCGGAAAAGGAGTCTTGATTGATGAAACTTGTCAGATTTGGTCAAAAGGGAGATGAAAAACCGGGGCTGTGGAGAGACGGTAACATCGTCGACCTGAGAAAAATCTTCCCCGACATTCCGGATATCGGCGAAGCATTTTTCAGGGAGAACTGGCTTCAAACAGTTGCCAATGTTAATGAACCCGGCCAAAACATCCACGCGCGAATCGCGTGTCCGATTCATGGCCCTTCTAAAATCATCTGCCTTGGGAAAAACTATGTCGAGCATGCCCAAGAAGGGGGATTCGATCAACCGGAAACACCACTTTTATTCTGTAAAACACCGAATACCTTGAATGGTCCTTTTGACGCCATCATCCTTCCTAAAAGCAGTGGACAGATTGACTGGGAGGTGGAACTGGCGGTGATCATCGGAAAAGAAGGAAAAAGAATTCCTAAAGCAGACGCCCTTGATTATGTCGCAGGATTTACCGTAATGAATGATGTCTCGGGAAGGGAAGCCCAGTTCTCCGATTCCCAGTGGTTCAGAGGGAAATCCTTTGACGGTTTTGCACCTGCGGGCCCGGTGATGGTTACCCCCGACGAGATCGGCGATGTGAACAATCTGAGGCTTACCGCAAAAGTTGACGGAAAAATTATGCAGGACGGAAACACCCGGGATATGATCTTCGACATACCCACCATCATAGAAAATATCAGCGAAGACATCACCCTTATTCCCGGTGATATCATCTCCACCGGCACGCCCGCCGGCGTTGGAATATTCAGAGACCCCCCGGTGGTTTTAAGACCGGGAAACGTGGTCGAGTGCTATATTGAGAACATTGGTTCAATTGTAAATAAAGTAATAATGTAATAAATTACAGGTGTCAGAGTTACTAATAATTAAATCAGATAATCGACATAACCTTTACCGATCGAAATGTTACCGAAGCCTTCTCAAAAGTGCCTATTTTTATCTTTGATTTCATCTGATCCCTGACCCCTGATCCCTGAATACAAACTAACCATCAATATTTGGAATCCGCGTAATCGACCCAGCCGCCGGTCGTTATCAGGGCACGATCAAAGTTTGAAATTGAAAACGGTATCTTTGCGTGCCGACCGTCGGCGGTGATGGTAAATACACTCTTATCCAGATCTGTTTCAAGATAGGTTTCCCTGTGGGCGAAATCTTTGAAGATATCGTCGATGGTCCGGGCCGGAAGTTCCACCGCCATCATTCCGCAATTAAACATATTCTGCCTGAAAATTCTGGCAAAGCTTTCAGCAATGACCAGATGGATGTTGTTGACTTCAAGGGCCCATGGCGCATGCTCTCTTGAAGAGCCGCATCCAAAATTCGCCCGGGTGACAATGATATTTTTTCCTTCTACATCGCGTCTAGCGTTGAATCCTTCCAGCCTGATATCCTCTAAAAAATAAGGCTTTAATGCCTGCTTGGAATTTTCTGTAAGGTATTTTGCCGGAATGATCTCGTCGGTATTGATATCGGACCCGTCTAGAAAGAGTACGTTTCCACTAAAATTTTTCATCTCTACCCCTTATAAAGCTCGGAATTGGTAATAAAACCTGAAATGGCTGTGGCAGCTGCTGTTGCAGGGCTTACCAGGTGCACCATGCCGCCTTTGCCCATACGGCCGTTGAAATTTCTGTTTGTTGTGGATGCGCAGACTTCGCCTTCGGCCAGGACGCCGTTGCTCATGCCCAGGCACGCGCCACAGGTGGGATTTGTGACACAGAACCCGGCATCCAGAAATATTTTCAAAACCCCTTCGGCCATGGCCTGGCGGTAAACCTGGGTTGTGGCCGGCGATACGACACCCCGCACGGAATCGCTGATTTTTTTCCCCTTAAGCACCTGTGCGGCAACCCGGAGGTCTTCGATTCGTCCATTGGTGCAGGATCCAATGTAGACCTGATCGACCGGTATGGATTCCATCTCCCGAACGGGCTTGACCTGATCGGGCTTGTATCCATAGGTTACCAGCGGTTCAAGACTGCTGACATCATGTTCAATCACCCGGTCGTATTGGGCGTCTGCATCTGATAAAAACCTGCCGGCGTCCTCGAGGGCTTCTTCTTTAGAGGCATATTCGTCTTTGATAAAGTCCCATAAATATTCGATGGTAACCCTATCCGGGCTGCAAATTCCGGAGGTTCCCCCGGCTTCAATGGCCATATTGCAGAGGGTCATTCTCGATTCCATGCTCATGGCATCGATAACCGGACCCGTGAATTCAACAACTCGGTTGGTGGCACCATTAACACCCAAACGACCGATGACCGAAAGGATCACGTCCTTGGCGTAAACCCCTTCGGGCAAGGGGCCGCTGATGTTAATTTTGATGGTCGAGGGATCGCGAAAAGCGCAAACGCCCTTCAGAATTCCAACTTCCAGATCCGTTGTCCCGACGCCGGCGGCAAATGCGCCGAACGCGCCGTGGGTACACGTATGAGAATCCCCCATGATCACCGTAAACCCGGGGCGAACAAATCCCTTTTCAGGGAAGATTGCATGGCAGACGCCATTCCTTCCGATATCGAAAAAATCCCGGATATTGTGTCGTCGGGACCACTCCCTGAGGATTTTACCCTGCATGGCGGTTTTTGAGTCTTTTGCGGGCGATACGTGATCGATGACAACCTTGATTTTGTCAGGATCGAACACCCGGTCTTTACCGCGGTTGACCAGGTCATGGATGGCCAGGGGGGTTGTGATTTCATGACAAAATACGGCATCCAGCCGGATCACATGAACATCATCGGCAGGATTGTCGACCCGGTGGGCATCGAATATCTTTTCAGCAATGGTTTTTCCCATGTTTTCCCCTTTTGTATCAATTCAATGTTTAAAAACAACGATACCAACACGCATTCCCTCAATTATTCATTCCACGGCCGTGTTGGTCCAAAATGGCTAATTAGTGTCTATCCACAATTATAAAATAGACACGGTGCGTTTCCTATTCATAAATGAGCAATTTTGGTTCGGATCAAGGCCGCCCCAGTTAAATATGCTTCGCATTTCACGGGGCAGGCACAAGGGTTTTCGGTGAGGCATACTCCCTGTATGCCGCAGCCGGAAACCCGCGGAGAACGCGGATCCGGGCAAAAAAGGCCATTTATGGATGGAAACTAGGATACGCCGGTTCAATCGGTATCTGTCTTTAACACCGATAAAAAAGCCGACTGTGGAATCATGACCTGACCCACCATTTTCATCCGTTTTTTACCTTTTTTCTGTTTTTCCAGGAGCTTGCGTTTTCGTGATATATCACCGCCATAACATTTTGCCGTCACATCCTTTCTGAACGGTGAAATTGTCTTCCGGGCGATAATATTCCCGCCGATAGCCCCTTGAATGGCTATTTTGAACATCTGTCTCGGAATTTCGTCCCGGAGTCTTTCACAGGCACTCTTTGCCCGCTCAACCGCCCTGTCTCGATGAACAAGCTGGGACAGCGCATCGACACGCTCACCGTTGATCAGAATATCCGTCTTGACAAGATCCGTCTCTCTAAAATCTATGATGTCGTAGTCGAAAGATCCGTACCCCTGGGTAACGGACTTGAGTTTGTCGTAAAAATCGTAAATCACTTCAGCAAGAGGGAGTTCAAATATCATCTCCAGGCGCTGATTGGTCAAATACTGATAATTCTTGTTAACACCCCGGTGATCCAGGCAAAGCTTCATGACGGCACCCATATAACGGTCCGGAACGATGATAGCGGCACGTATAAACGGCTCTTTGGTACGCTCAATCGTTGTGGGATCCGGATATAAGGCAGGGTTGTCGATGATCATCGCAGACCCGTCATTCATGATCAGTTTGTACCGGACTGAAGGCGCAGTCAGTATCAGTGAAAGGTTATATTCCCGCTCAAGCCGTTCCTGAACCACTTCAAGATGAAGGAGCCCCAGAAAGCCGCAGCGGAATCCGAAACCCAAGGCCACAGACGTATCTTTCTCATATATCAGGGAAGCATCGTTGAGTTTGAGCTTTTCAAGGCCGACAGCCAGTTCCTCATAACCGTCTGAAGCAACCGGATAGATCGAAGAAAAAACAACCGGTTTTGCTTCTTTGAATCCAGGCATGGGCGTTTTGCAAGGACGGTCTTTTAATGTAATGGTATCTCCGCAACGGGTATCGCTGACCGTCTTTATGCCGGCAATGATATAGCCGACCTGACCCGCTGAAAGCTCTTCCCGGGGTATCCGGCCAATCTGAAATATCCCCACCTCCTCAACCTTATAGACCGCATTATTCGACATAAATTTAATGATATTTTTCGGCGTTACGCGTCCCTGAAAAACGCGAATATGAACAATGGTGCCCCGAAAAGAATCGTAGTGGGAATCAAAAATCAATGCCCTGAGCGGTGCTTCGGGATCTCCTGACGGCGGTGGGAGATAATTCACGATCGATTCAAGAACATCTTCGATACCGATCCCTTCTTTAGCGGATGTCAGTATCGCAGTTTGAGGGTCAAGACCAAGATCCTCTTTTATCTGAGCTTTTACCCGGTCGACATCGGCCGACGGCAGATCTATTTTGTTGATCACCGGAATAATTTCAAGGTCATGCTCAAGGGCCATGTACAGATTCGCAAGGGTCTGGGCCTCTACGCCCTGGCTCGCATCCACCAGAAGCAGCGCCCCTTCACAAGATGCAAGTGCCCTGGAAACTTCATAAGAAAAATCTACGTGACCGGGCGTATCTATAAGATTCAAGGAATAAGTCCGATTATTTTCGGCTTTATATGGCAGACAGATGGTCTGACTCTTTATGGTGATTCCACGCTCCCTTTCAATGTCCATGTTGTCGAGAATCTGATCTTTAAAATCCCGATCAAGGACAACATGGGTCATCTGGATCATACGGTCGGAAAGCGTCGATTTGCCATGATCAATATGGGCTATTATACTGAAATTTCTAATTTTTTTCATTCTGTCCATGAATTCACTTTAAACAAAAAAACGGTAAAAGTCTGTTGACACCGCCAGCCTTTCAAGTTATATTATGGATTCTCAATAATTTACGCCAATGCGTCTCCTCCGATAGAAAGCACGCTGTAAGGAAAAGGAGATTTTTTTATCAAATTTTTATTAAACATGTCAAGTCCGGTGCCATGCGTACCCATATCCCTATAACAAAAACAACTGGCTGGATAAGAAAAAATGGGAGAACACATTTTAATCGTTGACGACGATGCTGCCATCAGAGACTCGATGCTCGAATTTATTACAAGGTCCGGATACAATGCCCAAACCGTTTCCAGTGCAGAAGAGGCCATTGAACTTTTAAAATCCACCCCTGTGGATCTCGTGATAACCGACATAATTCTGCCCGGGAGAAACGGTCTCCAGCTGACCGATTTAATAAAACAAAATTACGATATAGATATTATTGTAATGACCGGTTACAGTGAAAATTATTCTTACGAAGAGGCCATCAATAAAGGCGCCAGCGACCTTGTATTTAAACCCTTTCGCTTCGAAGAGTTGATACTCAGGTTAAAAAGAGTACTCAAAGAGAGACGACTCGCCAAAGATCGTAATCGAATCCTGAGCAAGCTTGAAAACCTTGCCATCACAGACGGCCTCACAAAATTATACAATTTAAGGCACTTTTATAATCAGGTGGAGATAGAGATTGACCGTTCCAACCGTTACGGACATCCAGTTGCACTTTTGCTTTTGGATATCGATAACTTCAAGACGTACAACGATACATATGGCCACCTCGAAGGGGACAAGGTGCTGGTGAAACTCGCCCAGATTATCAAATCATGCCTCAGAACAATGGATTGCGCTTACAGATATGGCGGCGAGGAATTTACGATTATTCTTCCGGAGACAACCGGCGAAGAAGCCAAAAATGTCGCCCACAGGATAAAAACCTCCGTAGAAATTGAAAATTTTTTCCCTGAATCCGGGGATGTTGTAAACATTACCATCAGTATCGGCGTCACAGAATATTTTAAAAAAGAACAGCTCACCACATTTATCCAGAGAGCGGATCAAGCCATGTATAATTCAAAAGCAAAAGGCCGAAACGCCATCTCCTTCCTGTTGGCTGAAAACGCTTCATAAACAAATCCGAAATGGCTGTGAAATCATCCCAGAAGTTATTCCGAGTTCCGGCTATCTGCGGATTTGCCCCACTGCAAATGCTGCAAAAAAAATAAACGATGCCAATGTAACAATGGTGGCGCCGGATGGCAGGTCGGCATAATAAGAGATGATAAGACCGCCGATGGTGGATATCAGGGCGATGATGATGGAAAAGGCGATCATTGAATCATAGCGATGTGTTATCTGTGAAGCCGCCGCCCCTGGGATAACCAGCAGTGCGGAAACAAGGATAATTCCGATAATCTTCATGCTGATGACCACCGAAAGCGCCAGGATGGTCAGGAAAAAATGATCAAGAAAGGCCACCGGCATTCCACTGACAAAAGCAACCTCCCGATCATAGGCAACAAACAGTAATTCCTTAAAAAACAGCACCGTTGAAAGAAGTACCAGTCCGCCAAGTACTGCAGTGATAATCAAATCTTGCCGGGTAATTGCCAGAATGTTGCCAAAAAGATACCCAAAAAGATCTACGTTGTATTGATCCGACATGCCGATAAAAATAACGCCCATGGCCATTGCTAAAGGGAAAAATATGCCGATGGCGGTATCCGTGCCCAAGTGGCCCTTTTTGCCGATATAACCAATGGCATTGGATACGACCACGGCGAAACCGATGGCAGTAAGTGTTGGAGATATCCCTAAAAGCGCCCCCAGGGCTACACCACCGAACGCCGAGTGTGCCACACCGACGCCGATAAAGGACAAACGACGCAACACAACGAAAAATGAAACCACTGCCAGAACGAAGCTGAGCATCATTCCCGCCAAAAAGGCGTTTTGCATAAATTGAAGGCTGAACATATCAATCATGGTTTTGATGACTACGATAACAGGTTGCACATTTTGAATCATGGACAATAACTTTAAGGTCTTCTCCAAAAACTTCTCTGGTGATGGCGGGCGAAAAACAGGAATCCGGTTCGTCATGATAGTGAAGCTGCACATTCAGACACGCAACCCGGTCTGCGTGGGATGTAATGACCCCGATATCGTGTGACACCATTATAACGGATATGCCTTGCTCATTTCTAAATTTTGCCAAAAGTTCATAGAAATCTTCCTGAGCCACGCTGTCGACACCGGTTGAAGGCTCATCAAGGACTAAAAGTTTCGGTTTTGAAGCCATTGCCCGTGCGATGTTGACCCGTTGCTGTTGCCCGCCTGAAAGCACGGCAAAGGGTCTTTTTGCATGGTCCGCCATGTTTATCTGTGAAAGCAGGTCCATGGCAATTTTTTTGCTATTACGATCCGGCCTGTGGAAAAGGCCGATACGACTGTAAAGGCCCATGAGAACGACATCGAGGACGGTAACCGGAAAGGATTGGTCTGCATGGGAAATCTGGGGAAGATACCCGACCTCCAGCCGGCTTTGTTTGTTGGGTGGGCTTCCAAATAACTGAACAGAGCCTTTTGGGGGATTCACAAGTCCAAGAATGACATTCAGCAAAGTGGTTTTGCCGCCGCCATTCGGACCGACGATACCGAATATTTCACCGGGATAACAGTCAAAGTAAATGGATTTTAGAATCCATTTACCATCGTATGCCACCCATACATCATTTAAATCCACAATGGGTTCTGTATCATTTTTCGTATCTATGGCCGTATTTTTCACCTCATGGCCTCCTTAAATATGTTTAGATTGTGCTTCATAAGATCCATATAGCTATTGCCGTATTTTTGTTTGGGATTTCCCATGGGATCCAGCAAAAGGACCTTGACATCCGCTTCTCTGGCAATGACTTCCGCTGCCCGATAATTAAGCTGAGGTTCGGCGAATACGGCTCGAATATGATATTTATCAATCATCGCTACGATATTTTTAATCTGTATCGGTGTCGGATTTCGGCCCGGCGCCGCTTCTATAACGCCCATAGATTCAAGGCCATATCGTCTGGCAAAATAATCCCACGACGCATGAAAGGCGATGTATTTTTTCATTTTAAAGGTAGAAACCGTTCCTTGAATCATCTGGTGGAGTGTATCCAGCGCTTGTAAATAATCCAGGCTTCTTTGTTTATAATACGATACGTTTTGATGATCAACCTCACAAAGAGCCACTGTAATTTTATTGACCATCGATTTTGCAATGACGGGGTCAAGCCATATGTGGGGGTTGGCAACCATCGGTTTATTTTCTGGAACCATCGTTTCCTTTTCATGAGGGTGGTTTTCATGATCATGCTCGGTTGTTTCTATCAGATCGACGCCTTGAGATAAAACCACCGTCATTAACTCCGATCCCGCCAGCTTGACGAATTTGTCGGCCCAGAATTCCAGCCCGGCGCCGACCATAAAGAAAATGCGTGCAGAAGAAAATGTCCTTACCAGACTTGGCTTGGGTTCAAACGTATGGGGGCTTGCACCTGCCGGAAGAACAAAGGTAACATCAACATGGTCGCCGCCCACCTGCTGAATCATGTCGGCAATCGGAAAAATGCTGGCGATAATCGGAACCTTTTCCGCCCAGCTCGGCGTTGAGTGGAGTTGGATGATCAAAAAAAATATGCAGCAGAAACCATAGCAAAAAGGCATTCGAATTTTCATTAAAGGGCCCTTTTTCTTCTTCCAAATACGACAAGGTATGCGGATCATCGATTTCGATCAGATCGTTTTCTGCGCCATGATATTCGTGTTAAAGAATCGCAGATTCCCCATGTGATTTTTGGAATTTTCGATACAGACGGTGGCAGAATTTTCATTTCTTAACAGATAACCTCAAAACGAGTAAATAGTCAAGAATGTACAGCCTTTGGAAAATTTCCTTGAAATTTCGAACTGTAATTAATAGTTTACTATAAAAGACCCTATCAGCCAAGAAGGAGACGACCATGTCACGGAATGAACTGCCGATTCCCTCACATTTTGATCCTGACCGAGTGGGACAGGTATGGAGAGTTCAATATCAGGAGCGTGCCGAAGATGCGAAAAAGTGGGCAACGCAGCATGAGATAAAGGCGGCCGTTAAAGACACGCTCAGAATCTGTCTCCTTATCGTCGATGTTCAGAACACATTTTGTATACCCGGATTCGAACTCTTTGTCGGGGGACATTCAGGAACGGCATCGGTGGATGACAATCAAAGACTCTGTGAATTCATTTACCGTAATCTGGACGTCATCACACAGATTTGCCCGACAATGGATACTCATCAGGCGGTGCAAATCTTCCATAGTATCTTTCTGGTCGATGAACAAGGGGAACATCCAGCCCCTTTTACACTCATTTCTGCAGAAGATGTAGAGAAGGGTGTTTGGAAATTCAATCCCGAAGTTGCCCAAAGCCTAAAAGTTGATGAAACATATGGTCAGAATTTCTTACGTCACTATACCCAAAAATTGAAAACAGGAGGTAAATACGACCTCACCATCTGGCCGTATCATGCCATGCTGGGAGGGATTGGTCATGCACTGGTCTCAGCAGTTGAGGAGGCCATCTTTTTCCATGGTATGGCTCGATACTGTCCGACTGATTTTCAAGTCAAAGGTGCCAACCCATTTACGGAGAATTACTCGGTGCTAAGTCCAGAAGTGCTGGCCGATGTCGACGGAGATCAAATCGCCGAAAAAAACACTGGGCTTATTGGAAAACTCCTGGATTTCGATGCGGTATTTATTGCAGGGCAGGCAAAAAGTCATTGTGTGGCTTGGACCATTGATGATCTTTTGAGTGAAATAGAAGACTCAGATAAAAGCCTGGCAGATAAGATATATCTTTTGGAAGATTGTACATCTCCAGTGGTCATCCCCGGCATGGCGGACTATACAGATCAGGCTGAGGCAGCTTTTCAACGGTTTTCCGATGCTGGAATGCATGTTACCACTTCAACCGATCCACTCGAGAGCTTGCCGGGCATATCGCTTTAAGAGTAAAGAATCCGGCCCCATCTTAGATCCCGCCACGCCGGGAATGATGGAATGCTGGAGTATTGGGGGAAAAGCACGCCATTATTCCAATATTCCAGTTTCACCGATTAAGATGGCATAGCCATTGTTTTTGACTTCCGCAATACGGGACAGCCATGGCCCTTCGGAGATCCCCCTTCGCGGGAGAGGACAAGGTTTTTCAAGACTAAATAAAACAAATTTGCGGAGCCCGTAATTCATGAGAAAAAAACATCGAGCAGGTCCGCTTTTTACCGATCTTTATGAACTCACCATGGGCGCAAGTTATTATGCGCACCGGGTGTTCGATACCGCAACCTTTTCCCTGTACATCAGGGATATCCGCTCCACCCGAAATTTTTTTGTGGCTGCCGGTCTCGAGGATACGCTCAACGAATTGGCGGATTTTCACTTTTCAAAAGAAGAAATAGAGTACTTGAATTCAACAGGGCTTTTTGCTGACGACTTCCTTTCTTATCTCTCTGAACTGCGCTTTTCCGGAAATATTCATGCCATGCCTGAAGGGACGGTCTTTTTCGCGAACGAACCGATTATAGAAGTGACCGCTCCGATCATTGAAGCCCAGTTGCTTGAAACCTTCCTGCTCAACACCATCGGTTTTCAGAGTATGATCGCATCAAAAGCGGCCAGATGTTTACATACCGCCGACGGCCGTCCTTTACTGGACTTTTCCCTCCGGAGGACCCATGGCCGGGATGCCGGGCTCAAAGTTGCCCGAAGCACGTTCATTTCCGGGTTCGCGGCCACCAGCAATGTACTGGCCGGAAAGATTTACGGTATCCCCGTCTCCGGAACCATGGCCCATTCTTATGTTTCTGCCTTTGAAAACGAACGGGAGGCCTTCTTTGCCTATTTTGATACCTTCCCGGATCATTCCATTTTTCTTATCGACACCTACGATACCCTTGAAGGGGCAAAAAATGCCGCTGCCGTCGCCAAAGAAATGAAACAAAGGGGACATGCCCTCGTCGGCGTCCGCCTCGACAGCGGAGATATGGCCGGCCTGAGCCGGGGGGTCCGCAAAATCTTGGATGATGCAGGCCTTTTCGATGTTCAGATCTTTGCCAGCAGCGGTTTTGACGAGTTTAAGATCGAAAAGGTTCTTTCCCAAGGTGCAAAGATCGATGCCTTTGGGGTGGGCACCAAGGTCGGGGTTTCTGCAGATGCCCCCTTTGTTGATGTTGTCTATAAGATGGTCCGGTTTAAAGGGGAGGACAAAAGAAAGCTGAGCCCCGGCAAAATCACACTGGCCGGAGCGAAACAGGTTTTTCGAAAGTCAGATCCTGCAGGACGTTACATCGAAGATATCATCGGGTTGAGAGAAGAAAGGATTGATGAAGGGGAACCTTTGCTGGAAAAGGTGATGGAAAACGGAACGCCGACACGGTCCCACCCAACCCTTCAGACCCTACGAAAAAGATTTGAAATAAATTTTTCCCGCCTCGATAAAAAGTACAAGTCGATTCGAACCACGGCAGCCTATCCCGTTAAACTCAGCCGTCGCCTTAAGGATCTTCAAAAACGGGTGAATTCAACTCCTTGACCCGGAAACCCGGCCTAAATCCCTAAATACGCACGTCTGACAGCTTCATTTGAAAGAAGATTGCTTGCAGAGTCGGTGAGTGTTATCTGGCCGTTTTCCATTACGTAGCCCCTGTGGGCGACTTTCAGCGCCAGGTTCGCATTCTGCTCCACGAGAAAAATTGTTGTTTTCTGTTCTGCGTTTATCTTTCGTATAATCTCGAATATCTGTTTTATAATTAAGGGTGCAAGTCCAAGAGAAGGTTCATCCATTAACAGGAGCCGCGGCTTGGCCATCAGGGCTCTCGATATGGCAAGCATCTGCTGTTCGCCGCCGCTGAGGGTGCCGCCGGCCTGGTGCCGCCGTTCAGCCAGAATCGGAAAGAGCTCGAAGATATATTCCAGATCCTGTTTGATTGCCTCTTTGTCATTTCTCAAAAACGCACCCATATCAAGGTTCTCAACGACGGTTAAATAGGGAAAAATACGGCGGCCCTCCGGAACCTGAGAAATTCCGAGAGAAACAATTTTGTTCGGGTTTAAATTGTGAATCGGCTGGTCCATAAAGAGTATTTCGCCGGATCTGGGTGGAACAATTCCGCTAATCGACATGAGTGTTGTGGTTTTCCCGGCGCCGTTTGCGCCGATGAGCGTGATGATCTCTCCCTCGAAAATGTCTATACTCACCCCTTTTAGGGCCTGAATGTTTCCATAGAAGGTTTTTATGTTCTTGACCTTAAGCATCGATCTCTTCCCCGAGGTATGCCTTGATTACAACCGGGTTGTTTTTGATCTCTTCGGGGGTGCCCTCTGCAATTTTCTTGCCGTAATCGAGCACATAAATGCGGTCGGACAGGCTCATTACCAGCTTCATGTCATGTTCGATCAGCAGGATGGTAATCTTTTCATTGTCGCGGATCCATAGGATCAGGTCGTCGAGTTCCTTGGTTTCCTGAGGGTTCATGCCGGCGGCCGGTTCGTCCAGAAGGAGCAGATACGGCTCGGTTGCCATGGCCCGTGCTATTTCAAGACGACGCTGGGCGCCGTATGGAAGGTTCATGGCAAGCTCATTGACAAAGTCCGTTAAACCGATCTTTTCGAGAATCTTGTAACTGTCTCTGACCACCGCTTTTTCTTCTTTTACAGTGTCTGCCCCTCTGAAAATCGCGCCTGGGATACCGGCGGACATGCGACAGTGCCGACCGATCATAACATTTTCCAGAACCGTCATATTAAG